>NZ_HF998983.1:0-18349 GCF_000433815.1 Blautia sp. CAG:257 | reverse complement strand
AATATATGCGTTGACAATTTCTCCATAATATGCAATATGAACATCTCGATTAGAACCTGAAAAAGAACTTTCCACATTCTGAGGATAAAATTTTTCTACAGTTTCTTTTTCCATTGCAGCAATATCCTGCTTCTGTTTGTAGACAAGTCTGCACTCCAGTGTAAGAGGAAGCTCTTTAATTCCCGGAACGGAAATGCTTTCCGGATCTTCCAGCGTCAATCCAAGCTCTTTGATCTTGTCCACGTCACGTCCGGATTTTGAACCGCAAAAGCCAAGAACTTTTTTCTGACTGTCGTCAAGCGGTATATTCACTGTAAATTCACCATTCTGCTCCAAAAGTTCCCTGGTAAATCTTCCCTCTCTGATCACAGTGATAAAAACAGGTTTTCCCCACTCAATTCCAAGCATCCCCCAGGAAATTGTCATGGAATTTACCTTTTCATCTGACTTTGACGTAATCAGAACACCTGATTTTACCCCATTTAGAATCTGTCCTGTATACTCAAATACATCAATCTTTTTCTTCATTTCCTGAATCCTCCGTTTCATTTTTCAGAATTTACATGTAAAAATAATGAATTCTTTTTTCTATCATATTCCAATTTCTATTTGTTTACAAGTCCTATAATCAAGCATATTTGAAAGATCACGCAAGTTTTATTGATCTTTGTATCATGCATATTTTATTTACCAGTACTTTTTTCATTACTATAAATGAGCAAATTTGAAAAAGTGACAAAATCATTACGAGTTTGTCTTTATAAGATGCACATATAGAGCTTAATATTTCTTTTATATCCGTATATTACGGATTCTATTATGACAAATTCGATATTTGCTCATTTATAGATCATTACCAATTTTTTCCGGAAACCTGCTTTTCATACATTCTTTTTCCAGCTCCGTATACTGACGGATATAAGCTTCCAATTCCTGTTCTGTCATCCTCATTCTTTTATCCACCTGCTTTTTCTGCTGCTGCAGATTTCATCCCACTGACAGTTTCCACATATGTCCTTTCTTTTTCCTGTCTGAAGAATTAATTTTTCCACTTTTTCTGTAAACTCTGCAAATGAAAGGATTTCATTTTCCTGCAGCCCACATAACAAAAGTACTTTTCTGTCATATTCCGCTACCTGGTCTGCTGTAACGCATATCTTCCCCTTCAGATTTGGGCAGGCAGAACAGATTTCATCTCCCCCAACTGTCAGTTTTACATAAGCGTCCTTTTCCAGAAGCTCCAGAATTTTCCCCATATGAACTGAAAATCCCCTACTGTAACCTCTCCCCTCAAAATATGCCAGACACATGCCATGATGAGGACGCAGGCAGATATTGTTTCCTTTTTCTTTCATATTCTCTCCCGATTATAACAAAACCGGGGAAATTCCCCGATTCTGCTTTACATAATATACTTTTTTAATTTTCTGGACAAACCATATGCCAGCAGGATTTTAATAATGTCCGGAATAATAAATGGTATCACACACCATCCCAAAACAGCCATCAAACCTACCGGTCCGCTTGTTTTCATGTAAACAGCCATAAACCATACCGTGCCAAAGGCATAGCACACAATCAGCCCAGCCGCCATGGATAAAATCTGTATTACAGATTTTTTTCCGGGAATCTTTTCCATTGCCCACATAACAAGGGCAGAAAATAAAAATCCCACAATATATCCCCCGGTTGTTCCTGTCAGAATTCCGATTCCTCCGGTCATTCCCGCAAATACAGGAACTCCCACTGCTCCAAGAATAATATACAGAGCAACAGCCATAGTACCTCTTCGTCCTCCCAGAACACCAACTGCCATAAATACCGCAAAGGTCTGAAGGGTAAAAGGAACTGCCGTAGGAACTGAAATCCAGGAACAGACTGCCATCAGTACTGCAAATACTGCAATATAAACAAGATCATATGTTTTACTTTTTGATGCCGCCATTGTATTCATCTCTTTTCCTCCTGCTGTAACACATTTTGACTGCCTTACTTTAACACAGGAAATGCAAATTGTCAACTTTACAATTAAATAAGTTTACAATTTACATTGTATCTGCACGATCTGTATCACCTTGTTTATATCATTTTTCATGGTGCAAATGAATATCCATCTGATTATAGGGAATCGTAATTCCCTGTTCATCAAATTCTTCCTTAATCTTTTCATTGAGTCTCCATTTCACAGACCAGTAGGAATCTGTAGGAACCCAGACCCGCAGTCCCATGATCACCGCACTGTCTGCAAGCTGATCCACAAATACTACCATTTCACTTCTGTCCCCCTGAGTATCCGGATCTTCCAGAAGAATTTTTTCCAGAATTTCTTTTGCCTTCTGAATATTTGACTCATAAGAAATTCCTACTTTTATTTCCAGCTTTCTTGTCTCTTTTGCAGTGACATTAATGATCGTACTGTTTGAAAGTGTTCCGTTAGGCACCACGATTTTTTTGTTGTCAATACTCAGAAGCGTAGTATAGCACATTTCAATCCTTGCCACTGTTCCCTCACAGCCATTCTGCTGATTCTGAATAATATAATCCCCAACCACAAACGGCTTAAAAACCAGAAGAAGAACTCCTCCTGCCAGATTGGCAAGTCCCCCCTGAAGAGCAAGACCTATTGCCACACCTGCTGTGCCCAAAAGAGCCGCCACTGAGGATTCCGTTACTCCCAGGCTGACTGCGATATTAAAAATCAGCATGGTATACAAAACCGCTTTACCTGCAGAACAGGCAAACTGTACCACGCCCTCGTCCAGCCGCGCACGTTCCATGGAGCGTTTCATCAGTTTTACCGCCCAGCGTATGAGTTTTCTTCCTACAAAAAACACAATAATTGCAAGTACAACTTTCAGACCAAACCCCACAATTGCAGGAATCTGATCGGCTATATATTCTTTCAAATTTAAAATCTCCTTTATGTTATCTGATACTCCGTCAAGTCCCATTTCCTCCAGTCCCTGATCTACCTTTTCAACCGTTTCATTTACTGTTTCCATATCCATTACTTCTCACCCCGTTTCCTGTGTTTTATCTTATACCTCTTTATCATACCATAAATTGCTCCCATAAAACACACGGGAATCCTGGTATTTGTCAATCCGCCTTTCATTTCTTTTAATTTTTGCCGCCGTTCCTGAAAAAAACACAAAAAATCTTCTGAAAACCCCTGAAGTCAAAAGATTTTTCCTATTTAAAAACTGTTCCTACAATGCTATAATAAGGACGCTTATATAATATTTTTATAATGGAGGAAACCATGCATATCATAATTGTCGGGTGCGGAAAAGTAGGGCGTACCCTTGCAGAGCAGCTTCAGGAGGAAGAAATTGACCTGACGCTTATCGATACTGTAGAAAAAACTGTCAACGATGTTACTGAGGATATTGATGCAATGGGCATTGTGGGAAACGGAGCCAGCATCAATACATTAATGGAGGCAGGCATCAGCACTGCTGATATTCTTATTGCTGTTACCGCATCAGATGAGCTGAATCTTCTTTGCTGCCTGATCGCACAGAAAACCGGTTCCTGCCAGACAATCGCCCGGGTACGTAATCCGATCTACAGTCAGGAAATCGGATTTATCAAAGAAAAGCTGGGTATCTCCATGATCATTAATCCGGAATATGCTGCAGCTCAGGAAATTTCCCGGCTGCTGCGTTTTCCGGCTGCAATAAAAATCGATCCTTTTTCCAGAGGCAAAGTAGAGCTTTTAAAATTTAAGGTTCTTCCCGAATTTGGTCTGAATGGAATGAGTATTTCCCGGATCACAGAAAAATTCCGGTGTGATATTCTCTTCTGCGCTGTAGAAAACAGAGAAGAGCTTACCATCCCCGGTGGAGACTATGTTATACATGACGGAGATTTTGTTTCTATTATTGCAACGCCTCAGAATACGGCCCTGTTTTTCAAAAAAATAGGTTTCCGCACAAATCAGGTAAAAAATGCTCTGATCATAGGTGGGGGAACGATATCCTATTATCTTGCAAAAACTCTGATCGATACCCGTATCCATGTAAAAATCATAGAAAAGGATCCCGCCCGCTGTGAATTTCTCAGTGATCAGCTTCCTGAAGCAACCATTATCAACGGCGACGGAACTGACCGTGCTCTTCTTCTGGAGGAAGGTCTGGAAACTGCCGAATCTTTTGTTACGCTTACCAATTTCGATGAAGAGAATATCTTTCTCTCTCTGTTTGCCAAAAAAAGTTCCGGTGCAAAGGTTGTGGCAAAAGTAAATCGTCTGCCTTATACAGATGTAATTGATGATCTGGATCTTGGGAGCGTGATCTACCCGAAATACATAACCTCAGACAGTATTCTCCGCTATGTGCGGGCTATGCAGAATACTATCGGCAGCAATGTAGAAACTCTTTACCATATTCTGGACAGTCAGGCAGAAGCGCTTGAGTTTGCAGTTCATGACAGTTCACCAGTAACAGGTGTTCCTCTTTCTGAGCTGAAGCTGAAAAAAAATCTTCTGATCTGCTGTCTTACCCGAAACGGCGCTGTACGGATTCCACGCGGTCATGATACCGTTGAGGTAGGAGATCACGTAATTGTCGCTACTACACACAAGGGACTTCGCAATATCTGCGATATCCTTGAGAAATAAGGGGTGCAGTCATGAATTACCGTATTATTTTTTATATTGTTGGATGGGTATTTAATCTTCAGGCAATATTTATGGTTCTTCCATGCCTGACTGCTGTTATTTATGGAGAAAATGATCCTGGGGCTTTTCTTGTTTCCATTGTCATCTGTCTTGCCATCGGTCTGCCTCTGACAAGAAAAAGACCGCGCAACAAAGTTTTTTATATAAAAGACGGCTGTATTGCAGTTGCCCTGAGCTGGATAGTCCTCAGCATCACCGGAGCCGTTCCTTTTGTACTTTCCGGCTCTATTCCGCATCCCATTGATGCGATTTTTGAAACTGTATCCGGTTTTACCACTACCGGCTCCAGTATCCTGACTGATGTGGAAATTCTTCCGAAATCAATTCTCTTCTGGAGGAGCTTTACTCACTGGATCGGAGGAATGGGAGTGCTTGTCTTTCTGCTTTCTCTCCTGCCTCTTGCAGGCGGGTATCACATGAATCTGATGAGAGCCGAAAGCCCCGGACCTTCTGTCAGCAAGCTTGTACCAAAAGTACAGTCTACTGCAAAGATCCTTTACTCCATTTATCTGGGCATGACTGTCCTGCAGATTATTCTCTTACTGCTTGGCGGCGTACCTGTATTTGATTCTCTTTGTATTACTTTCGGTTCTGCGGGAACCGGCGGTTTTGGAATCAAAAATGACAGCATGGCAAGCTACAGCACTTATTGTCAGGTAATAACAACTATTTTTATTATTTTATTTGGCGTGAATTTTTCCGCCTACTACCTGATCCTCACAAAGAAATTTAAACAGGCTTTTAAGCTTGAAGAAGTACGGTATTATTTTGGGATCATCCTTGCCTCTGTAATCCTGATCGCAGTGAATACCCGTCACATGTTCAGCGGATTTGCAGAAGCTTTTCAGCAGTCGGCATTTCAGGTTGGTTCTATTATTACAACCACCGGTTATTCCAGTACCGATTTCAATCAGTGGCCGGCGCTGTCCAAAACGATCCTTGTCCTGCTTATGTTTGTTGGCGCCTGCGCGGGCAGTACAGGCGGAGGTATCAAGGTTTCCCGTGTTGTTCTTCTCTGTAAGGCAGCCCGAAAAGAATTTCAGCTATACCTTCATCCCAATGCGGTAAAAAAACTGAAGATGGATAATAAGGCAGTTTCTCATGAAACCCTGCGCTCTACCAATATTTTTCTCAGTGTTTATCTGCTGATCTTCTGTGGCTCCATCCTGATCATTTCACTGGATAACTTTGATCTGATCACGAATTTTACCGCCGTGGCCGCCACTCTGAACAATATCGGACCAGGTCTTGAAATTGCAGGACCAATGGGAAATTTCAGCTCCTTCTCCTATCTGTCCAAAAGTGTTATGATTTTCGACATGCTTGCCGGTCGGCTGGAAATCTTCCCTCTGCTTCTTTTATTCTTTAAGGATACATGGAAAAAATTTTAACTTTACTGTAAGCAGAAAAACAATTATATTTTGCCTGGATGGAAATGTTCCGTAACTGTGACAGAAAACATTTCAAAATCATCTGAAAAATATTATGTCAGAAGCAACACTGTTTTTCATAATTTTTTCAAATTGATATCACAATTTCTTCACATTTATGTTTTATAGTAAGATATGTAGAAAGCTCAGTGCTTTCTATACAAATATTTTTCTTTTTCATACGCGCCGGTACGAAAGTACCGGCCTCCTTCCAATTATGACCTTTTTATAATCCATCTCTTTATAAGAAAAAAAGCGTCGGGAACAATTTCCCCACGCTTTTTTATGTATGTCCGTTATTTCAGATTTTCACTGATCACCTTCCAGATACTGCTGTTTTCAAATCCAAGTTTCCACTGTGCTACGCCTGCAAGTTTGTATTTCGGAATGAGTTTTACCTTTTCTGCAATAGACTGTGCATCCTCAATCCATATTTCATAACTGGAACCGTCTTTTTCATAAGAAGCAGTATTCTGCCCAACACTGCCGTCCCATATAGTCTCTGCCTTATTTTCTTTTATTACATTCTGTGCCTGATCCATTCCGATCGCTTCGCTTGTCAAGGCTCCTCCGGTTGTCTTCCAGAGTCTTGTATAAAATGGGATTGCCAGAATGGTCCGTTCTGCCGGTACTTCTGCCAGAGTATCCACAACCCCTTTTTCTACCCAGGGAAGAGAAGCCACAGAGCCCGGTTCTTCTGAACCTACATAATGTTCATCATATCCCATGATGATCACATAATCTACAACCTCCCCCTGTTCTCCTCTGTCATAATGACTGGTAAAATCTTCAGGTACCGGATTATCCACAGACAGTACAAGATTTCTCTTATGACACTCAATAGACAATTCTCTTAAAAATTGCAGAAAATGCGGTCCCGCATCTTCACTGAGCGTTTCAAAATCCACATTGATTCCATCAAGACCTGTTTTTTCCGCAGCGCTCATAAGCTGACTGATAATATTCTGGCGTGAAGAAAGCTGAGACAAAGTATCTGTTGTACTTACGTCTGCGGTAAAGTTGTCAATCAGTCCCCATACCTTCATTCCTTTATCATGCGCCTGTTTTACATAGTCAGCAGAAGATATATCTGCAATATTGCCCTGTGTATCCTGCAAATAGAACCAGGTAGGAGAAATAACATTTACTCCGCTTACATTTGCCACTGCATCGGTAAAATATGCATTAGCCTCTTCTGACGTCACCTGATGCCAGGACAGATTCACCGGTTCTTCCATAACCAGGTGCTGATACTCTTCCTTCTGAAAGTCTCTCTCAAAATCCTTTGCTTCCGGAGAAGACACATCTTTCTTTTTCACAAATCCGATATATCCATCCATTGTAGCAACCTGCACCCATTCTTCATATTCCTCCATGAAGGTCAGAGTATCGCCTTTCTTGACCTCTGTGAGAACCGGTGACTTGATTCCTCCGCGATAACGGACATATGTATCTTTTTTTGCAGTTGCTACATTTACCCCGGTAAACTGATTCTGTATAATGATTCTGGAAGGATTTTCTCCCATATATACGTCCATGTCTGTATATTTTTGTACAAAAGGCAGACTTAAAAATACACTTCCATCCTTCAGCCACACATCTCCATCTCCGTTCTGAGATGCCGGATACATCTGAAGCTCAGAAGGTGTTGCATAAAGAATCTGCTGATTTGAACTGTCCCAGTAATATCTCTGGTTCAAATGGCCTGATACAAACTCCAGCGGAAGATAAGTCTGATCATCAGATGTTACTGCGCGCTCCTCCATAATCTCTGTTCCCAGGACGATCACAGACTCTCCCTCCGCAGTCTTGCCGTAATATTCGTTCAGATTCATGCGCTCTTTTGTCGGAATATATTTTTTGACCACATGAATTCCAACTCCTGCTGCAGCAAGCAGAAGAATCAGAACGCAGACGATAACTGCCGGCATATACTGCTTCTTCATTTGTTTTTTTACCTGCTTTTTCATTTGCTTTTTCCTTTCAGTTCAGAACTATATGTTTCACAAACTTCCTCTTTTGTTAAAAAGGCTGTTTCATTATATCATACTTTTGTGCGATTGCGTTATAAAATCATTCTTTTTATATTTTTTTCATATTTCGGGAATACTCCGCCTGGTCAGGCATGAGAGGGGAATTTACTGCCTTTGACGGGGAATTCCCGTTCTTCTGTGCATATCATCATGCTTTTGCATAAAATTCCTTTGTACTGTGTGATATATTTTCTCTTCTTC
Source organism: Blautia sp. CAG:257 (assembly GCF_000433815.1). Taxonomy (NCBI): domain Bacteria; kingdom Bacillati; phylum Bacillota; class Clostridia; order Lachnospirales; family Lachnospiraceae; genus Blautia; species Blautia sp. CAG:257. The sequence continues at coordinate 10,004 of NZ_HF998983.1, read as the reverse complement.
CCTCCTTTCGCGGATTTTTGAAAGCACCCTGTGGGTTTCTGAAAAATCTCTGTCCATAAAAGAAGCCTTATCTTTAAAATACGTGGAATTTGTATGATTGCCGCAGCGGGAATGCTGCATGACTATAAAATGGCAACAATACATTTGAAAAAAGAAATCAGTCAATATGTAAGCTGTTATCTGTGATGTTCCGGCGCTTCCATTACATCCAGAATGATTTTTCTGTTTTTTATTATACCTTGTTTTTAATCATATGCAAGAGGTTTCAGCAAAATATAAAAAATTTTCGATTTTGTTTTCAAATATTTTATATTTAGGTAAATTGAATTTCTTTACATTCTCCATATTTGTGGTATATAATAGATGCTAAGTTGATATGCATTTTTTTGCTGTAAACCAATAAAATCATTGACAATGTCCTGCTCTTCAAAAATGACATCATCTGCATGTATGAGTATAATAACATATGCACATGGTAAACAGACAGGATAAAAAGAATAGGATGTGATTATTATGAAAATAGAAAAAATTAACGAAAACCAGATTCGCTGTACTCTGACCCGTGAAGACCTGGAGCTTCATCAGATCCGTCTCAGCGAACTTGCTTACGGTTCCGAAAAAGCAAAAAAACTTTTTCGTGATATGATGGAGCAGGCTCAGCTGGAATTCGGATTTGAAGCTGATAATATTCCTCTGATGATCGAGGCAATTCCTGTCACAACAGACAGTATTATCCTCATTATCACCAAAGTAGAGGATCCTGAAGAACTGGATACCCGCTTCTCCAAATTTACACCTTTTAAAGATCAGGGGCAGGGAGATCCGGTTTCCCTTGACGGTGCAGATAATATCATAGATCTTTTTCAGAAACTCTGTGAGTCCAAGCTGAAGACACTGTCCAAAAAGAACTCTGCAGAAGATAAAAAATCTGCAGAAGAAAAGCCGGAACAGGAAACTCCCGCTGTTAATGTAATCCGTCTGTTTGTTTTTTCCCGGCTGGATGATGTAATTGCTGCGGCTCATGGACTGAACGGATTCTTTACAGGCCAGAATACTCTGTACCGGAATACTGAAAATGAAACTTATCTTCTTGTTCTCCATCAGTCTGAGACTTCTCCGGAAGATTTTAACAGAGTATGCAATATCCTTTCTGAATATGGAAGCAGCAAGGCTTTCACAGTCTCGGGAGAAGCATATCTGAAAGAACATGGAAAACTGGTTTCTGCAAATGCACTTCAACAGCTTGTACAGCTTTAACAAATAATAAAAGGACATTGCTCTTTATGCAATGTCCTTTTATTATTCATTCTGCTCCTCTGTATATCTCTCTTATTGAGCAAGAAAATCATTGATCTGCTGAACAAGGATATCTGCATCGAATCCATGAACCATAGCAGCCTCTTCCAGAGACTCCATCTGTGAAGACGGGCAGCCGATGCAGTGCATTCCCATTCTCATAAGAATTGCAGCGCAGTTGGGATCTATTCTGAGAAGCTCACCAATTGTTGTTTCTTTGGAAACCTGTGCCATTTCTGTTACCTCCTTTTATAATATGCAGAAAAATATATATCATTTACTGCAGTGTTATGCTGTTTATAGCACATTTATTATAATATAAAAATGAACCGGAATCAACGGGCTAATTATAAAAATATGTTTATAATTTTATACTTGTAATCCTCTGTAAGATATATTAGAATAGCACTATAGAACCTTTCGGGGTACTAATGAGAAAAAAGGAGGATACTATAATGGCATACGTAATTACAGACGAATGTGTAAGCTGCGGATCCTGTGCTGCTGAGTGCCCATCTGAGGCAATTTCTGAAGGCGCAGATCATTTCGAGATCGATGCAGACGCTTGCGTTGACTGCGGAACATGTGCAGATGTTTGTCCTACAGAGGCTATCCAGCCAGGAGAATAATCCAACGGACTACATACAGAAAAAGAAAAGAAGAGCTGCAGCAAACGCTGCGGCTCTTTTTTGTTTTATATATTCTTATGTATTTTCAGGATTCTTCCTGATTTTTTATCCACTGAAGCGGCAGCGGCTTCGCGTCTGGCAAGCTGCTGTCTTCTGATTGCAAGATCAAGAGAACGATATCTCTCCTCATCTTCATTTTGGGACTGTATCTCCTGTGTGATCAGTCTTTCCAGGATTGTCTGGAATTCCAGGATTTTAGGATTTACGGTTTCTTCTGCCGCACCGACCTCCACAGAATATACAGCTTCCTCTGCCGGCACCTCATTTACAGATACTGCTTCTTCCAAAAGGCATATCTTACTGTCAGAAGAGCCCGGAGCCGTGCGGGCAATCTGAGGGATCAGATCCTTAATCGCCCGAAGCTGCAAACCTCTTTTCTTCAGTTCTCTGATATTCAGAAAAAGCTGAATATCATATCTGGTGTAGTAGCGGTGGCCAAGTTCATTCCTCTGGATATGAAGGTCAAGCTCATCCTCCCAGTAACGCATAACATATGGCTTCACCCCCGTCATTTCTGATGCCTGTCTGACCGTATATCTTGTCTCCATACCGCACCTCCTACATCTCAAATTATAGCAGAGTATATGAGTATTTCAACAAAAACCGTTCGACAATTTTTGCTGCAAAATAATCCGTAGTTATTATCCAGTCTTTTTACGGCTTATTAAAAGTTTTGATTCAAACTATAAATAAGCAGATGTAAAAAAGTGCGTAATCTCCTCGCTGATTTGTCTTTGCGAAACGCCCACATAGAGTTTAACCTTTCTTTTATGTCCGCATATTCCGAATTTTAATATGTAAAATTTGATATTTGATCATTTATAGTTTTTAATTGTATTCTGTAACACATTTGCTCCTGTATGTATGGGAATTTCATAAAATTGTATCAGCTGTATTGCAAAGTATTATCTTCAAGCAGTTATATCCGGAGCAAAGCGAATGGTTTTTTATTTACCGGGAATTCCGCTGCAGAGTTACTACTTTCCCGATAAGCAAAAAAATCTCCCATATTTCACCTGACAGGTGTCCAATACGGAAGATTCTTTTTGTACGACTTTATTTTTTCATATTTACAAACTGTGTATACCTTGGCAGCCATACCAGCTCAATGGTTCCAATGGGGCCGTTACGCTGTTTGGCAATAATGACCTCGGCAATATCCTTTTTTTCTGTATCCTTGTGATAATAATCATCTCTGTACAAAAACATTACTACGTCCGCATCCTGCTCAATAGCTCCGGATTCTCGAAGGTCAGAAAGCATTGGCCTGTGATCAGGTCTCTGCTCTACCGCGCGGCTTAACTGTGACAGTGCAATAACAGGAACACCAAGCTCACGGGCAAGAGCTTTCAGAGAACGGGAAATATCTGAAATTTCCTGCTGTCTGGAATCGCTTTTTCCACTTCCGCTCATCAGCTGCAGATAGTCGATCATGATAATTCCGAGATTGTGCTCCAGCTTGTACTTCCTGCATTTGGATCGCATTTCCGCAATGCTGATACCCGGCGTATCGTCAATGATCAGATTGGAACGTCCAATAATATCCGCGCCCTCTACCAGCTTTGTCCAGTCCTCGTCTTTCAGATTACCGGTTCTCATGTTCTGGGAATCCACATGGGACTCCATTGCCAGCAGTCGGTTTACAAGCTGCTCCTTTGACATTTCCAGACTGAAGATCGCCACAGTAACATTTTTACGAAATGCCATATACTGCGCGATATTCAGTACAAAAGCGGTCTTTCCCATAGAGGGTCGGGCCGCGATCAGGACAAGATCTGAAGGATGCATACCCGAAGTTTTGTAATCCAGGTCAACAAAGCCTGTAGGAATTCCGGTAACGCTTCCCTTCAGCTTGGAAGCTTTTTCAATATTATTAATGGCATTCAGAACCACCTGCTGAATCGGTACATAATCGCCGCCAATACTTCTCTGTAAAATACTGAAAAGTTTTTTTTCTGCCTCTTCCAGAAGGGTTTCTGTATTTTCCTTTTCCAGATAACAGCTGTTCGCCACCTCCTCCGTAGTCTTAATGAGACGACGAAGAAGAGCTTTTTCACTTACAATATTTGCATAATATTTTATATTTGCAGAAGTAGGAACTGCTTCCAGAAGCTCTCTGACATATTCCATACTGCTGATATCCGGAGGAAGGTCCTTTTCTTTCAGTCTGTTCTGAAGAGTAATCAGATCAACCGGCTGTCCTTCATTGCACAGCTCTACCATAGCGTCAAAAATAATACCGTACTGATTCTGATAAAAATCATCGCTTGTAAGAATTTCAGACGCAACAAGGATCGCATCCCTGTCCATGAGCATGGAGCCGATCACAGACTGTTCTGCTTCAATACTGTGGGGAAGTATTCTCCTGACCAGTGCTTCTTCCATACTGTGGGCTCCTCCGTTTTATGCTTCTTTGATCCAGACCTTAAGACTACCGGTTACCTTCGGATGCAGCTTTACACCGACCTGAGTCACACCCAGATTGCGGATCGGACCGTCAAGCTGAAGTTTCTTTTTATCAATGTCCAGATTCAGCTGAGATTTTGCAGCCTCGGAAATTTCTTTTGCTGAAACAGAGCCAAAGGTTCTTCCGCCTTCTCCTACTTTCAGCGTAAGAATTACTTCTTTTGTTTCCAGATCCTTTGCAAATGCCTGAGCAGCCTCCAGATTTTCCTGTGCTACTTTTTCTTCATTTGCCTTCTGAAGCTTCAGGTCATTGAGATTTTTCGGTGTTGCCTCAACGCCCAGTTTCTTTGGCAGAATCATATTTCTGGCATAGCCGTCACTGACATTTACAATCTGACCTTTTTTTCCAAGAGATTTTACATCTTCTAATAAAATTACTTTCATTTTGTTTCCTTTTCCTCCTGATACATTTCGTCAATAATGTTCTTCAGCATCTCTTCAACCTCAGGCATTGGTTTCTTCACCTGTGCACCTGCAATATTCAGATGACCTCCGCCGCCCATTTTTTCCATCAGCACCTGTACATTCACTTCATCAATGGCTCTGGCGCTGATATACACCTCATTATTATACGGCGTCAGCACAAAAGATGCTTTTACACCGGCAATATTCAAAAGCTCGTTTGCCGCCTGAGCGCCCACTACTGTAGGACTTTCCAGGCCCTCGCTGGGACACTTGGCAATGGCAAAGCAGTCTTTATAAATACTTGCGGTACGAACTGCCTCTGCCCGTGCCTTATATGAATCAATATTATCTCTGAGAAGCTTGCGCACTCTTGTCATATCTGCGCCGCTTCTTCTCAGAAAGGCTGCCGCTTCGAAAGTCCGCACACCAGCTCTGGTAATAAAATTATTGGTGTCGATCATAATTCCCGCATAAATACAGTCTGCCTCTATATTTCTCAGTCTCAGATCATCAGAAAAATACTGGAGGATCTCTGCCACCATTTCACAGGTAGAGGAAGCGTAGGGTTCCACATAGGAAAGCACTGCATTCTGAATGATTTCATTGCCTCTGCGGTGGTGATCCAGCACAACAATTGTTTTTGTCATATACAGAAGCTCCTGACATTCTGTATAGCTGGGCTTGTTGGTATCCACCACTACCACTACCGTATTATTATCCACAAGCTCCATAGCCTGATTTTTGTCAATGAACATAGAAGGCTCATAATCCGGATTATTCAGGTAACCTGCCATCAGAGGTCTGATAGAAGTAGACGGATCATTTACCACAATGTGCACCGGTTTGCCCAGAGTTTTTCCCGCACGGTAAATACCAATGGCAGCTCCCAGCGCATCCACATCAGTGATCTTATGCCCCATAACGACCACTCGTTCCTTGGTACTCATAAACTCCTTCAGCGCCTGCGCCTTTACACGGGCTTTGACGCGTGTTGTCTTTTCCATCTGCTGAGCTTTGCCGCCATAGTAGGTGATGCTGTCTCCGTTTTTGATGACTACCTGATCGCCGCCCCGTCCCAGAGCCACTTCAATGGCAATCCGGCAGTACTCATAATTCTGAAGATACGTAGCTGCATTAAGACCAATTCCAATACTGAGAGTGACTGTCATTTCATTTCCTATATTGACAGTCTTAACTTCCTCCAGAATATGAAATTTCTGCTCTTTTAGGGCTTCCAGAGAACTCTGACGCATGATCAGGAAATATTTGTCCTTTTCAAGCTTACGCACCAGGCCATCATAATTTGAGAAATACTTTGTGATCTTTCTGTCAATTAAAGCAATCAGAAGAGAACGCCTTACGTCTTCCACACTCTCAAGTGCTTCTTCGTAATTATCCAGATATGCCAGAGCAACTACAAGCTTGTTGTCCTCGTTTGCTTTAATATAATCTTTCAGTTCTGTCTCATCATACAGATACATGGCAATCAGGCTTGTATTCTCGGAAAGTCCCTCCAGAACTTCTGAATGAACCATTGCCTCGCCTAACAGGACACGCTGCATGGAAATCCTGTATATACAGTCACCAACCTGTGTACTGATCTCGGATATCTCTTTTTCTTCCGGAACCGGAAGCTTGTCCGGCGTAATATCCGGAAAAATCGTATTAATATTTTTTCTGTAGAACTGATCTTTTCCTGTAAGCTGCGCAAATACCTTGTTGCACCAGATCATTCTCCCCTGCATATCCATGATCGCATATGGCAGAGCAAGCTCTTCCAGAACTCTCTTTTCAAGGAATTCATACTGACTTGCAAAGGCCACAAGATCGTTAAACATCTGAGGTCTGTGGTAACAGAAAATACCTACAGCGCAGGCCAGATAGATCAGCGCTCCCAGTGTAACAACCACTCCGGCTTTTATATCTATCGCATAAACCACTATGTTCAGGATAATCAGAAGAGCGGTCAGATACAGGGGCCATCTTGTCAGATGTTTCAGATGACCTTTTAATTTGAATTTACCATCCATAATCTTCATTACCATTCTTTTTTGAAAAATTTACATGTTTCCTTTCACTCAACAAAACATATTATAACAGATTTCAGGGATTTTTTCCATATAAATAATGAGATAAAAAAACCGCTGCCATTTGATCGGCAGCGGTATCAGATTCAATTAGTCCTGAACGTATGGCATCAGGGAAAGATGACGTGCTCTCTTAATAGCAACTGTCAGAGCTCTCTGATGTTTTGCACAGTTTCCTGTAATTCTTCTCGGAAGGATTTTACCTCTCTCAGAAACATATTTTCTGAGTTTTGCTACATCCTTGTAATCGATCTCATTGTTTTCTTTACCGCAGAATACACAAACTTTTTTTCTTCTGCGTCCGCCTCTTCTTTTCATAGGAGAGTCCGGTCTTTCGCCTCTATTGTAAGCCATGATGGTTTCCTCCTGTTTTTCTTTCAATTTGATTGACTGAGAAATCCTGATCTCTCACCTGGATACAACCAGCTTTCTCTCTTCTCTTCGTCGTTCATTTTAATGCTCAGGCTTTAATTGAACGGCAATTCTTCGTCAATTCCATCCGGGATATTCATGAAGCCGTCTGCACTTGCAGCGCTTGGGCTTGGCATGGACGGCGCTGACGGAGCAACGCTCTGCTGAGGATGAGATGCTGCATAGTTATCACTTGCGGCTTTGCTCTCAGCAAATTCCTGTTCCTCAACTACCACCTCTGTAGTATACACCTTCTGACCTTCTCTGTTTGTATAGCTTCCGGTCTGAATGCGTCCGCTGACTACAATACGGATTCCCTGATGAAAATATTTTTCTGCAAACTCTGCTCCGCGTCCGAATACCACACAGCTGATAAAATCAGCGGATGCCTCTCCATCTCTGCGGAACCGTCTGTCTACTGCCAGTGTATATCTGGCGATTGCCAGAGCATTTTCTCCTGCGGAATATCTGACCTCAGGATCTCTTGTTAAGCGACCCATTAAAATTACTTTGTTCATTTTTCTACCTCTTTCTTTCAGTAAGTGAACGGGTTCTAATGGTGCTTTCTAAAATCCATGTGTAAAAAGATTATGCGTCTTTACGAACGACTAAGTATCTTAATACGTTGTCCATGATGCGTACATGTCTTTCTACTTCCGCCGGACACTCTGCATCTGCTCCAAACTGAATGAAATAGTAGAAGCCTTCATGCATTTTCTGAATTTCGTAAGCTAATTTCTTCTTACCCCATTCTTCTACTTCTGTGATCACGCCGTTGTAACGTGTAATGTAGCCTTTTGCTTTCTCTACTACTGCATCACGTACTTCGTCTTCAACTTTAGCGCTCACAACTAATGCTAACTCGTACTTGTTCATGCTTTTTACCTCCTTGTGGTCTTTATGGCCCTCTGTACTGTCAGAGAGCAAGGATATGAAAATATATCACAGTTGTTTATTCTATCATATCGTTTCCCTGTTGTAAAGAACTTTTTGTCGAATCACCTATTTATTTTTCCCTGAAAACAGATACTACTCCTTTTCTCTCTTCCCTTGACAAATTTCCTTTCTTTCTTCTATACTGAATCTAAATAACAAGGGCTGTTTACTGCTGATATGCCCGTTAAAAGGAGGATTATTATATGCTTTTAAAAAATGGTTTTCTTATAAATCCCAAAACGCATACTCAGGAACTTACAGATATCCGTATTCTAAACGGAAAGATTTCTCAGATTTCTGCTGGTCTTGTTCCTGAAAATAGTGAAGAAGTTCTGGATCTTACCGGTCTGACTGTTGCGCCGGGCCTTGTTGACACTCATATTCATTTTCGTGATCCAGGACTTACCTATAAGGAAGATCTCCACACAGGTACTCTTGCCGCTGCCAAAGGCGGCGTAACCTCTGTAATCTGCATGGCAAATACAAAACCTGCTGTAGATTCTGTTGAAACCCTTACAGATATTCTGACACGGGCAAAAAAAGAAAAAATTAACATTTATCAGACAGCTTCTGTATCCCAAGGGCTTAAGGGAGAAATCATAAATGATTTTAAAGCCTTAAAGGAAGCCGGCGCCTGCGGTTTTACAGATGACGGCATCCCTCTTCTTGATGCAGAATTCTGCAGCCAGGCCATGAAAAAAGCAGCTGAATTAAATATGCCCATCAGCCTTCATGAAGAAGATAAAAGCTTTATTGCAAATAACGGAATCAATGCCGGTCCTGTAGCAGACAGGCTTGGGATTACAGGTTCTCCTGCAATTGCCGAAGACGTCATGGTTGCCCGGGACTGTATGCTTGCCCTTCATACTAAGGCTCCTGTTGTGATCCAACATATCAGCTCCGGCAATTCTGTCGCTCTTGTGCGTCTTGCAAAAGAACTTGGCGCGGATATCCATGCGGAAGCCACCCCTCATCATTTTACTCTTACCGATGAGGCAGTTCTTACTTATGGTACTCTTGCAAAAATGAATCCGCCTCTGCGTACAGAAAAAGACCGGCAGGCGATCATTGCAGGCCTGAAAGACGGAACTATTGATCTGATTGCCACCGACCACGCCCCTCACAGTGCTGAAGAAAAATCCAAAGCTCTCACAGAGGCTCCAAGCGGCATTACAGGATTAGAAACATCTCTTGGCCTTGGTATCACTAATCTGGTAAAAAAAGGCTGTCTGACGCTGGAAGAGCTTCTGGAAAAAATGACCTGTAATCCTGCTGATCTTTATCATCTGCCCGGTGGTTCTGTTGAGGAGGGAACTCCTGCTGATCTGGTAATTTTTAATCCAGATGAAACATGGACTGTGGATTCTTTCCTGTCTAAATCCTCCAATACACCATTTAAAGGTATGGAATTATATGGAAAAATTCATTACACTATCTGTAGAGGAGAAATTGTCTATCAGGACTGATACCTGACTAATCCCATATAACACAGTCAATATTTTGCGGAGAGCGCGGCATCCAGAACCTTTGTAAAATGCCGGATCGCTCTCCGCAGAATCTTTGTAAAAATGAATATATATATATGAAAAAAAGAGCCTGAAATCAAGGCTCTTTAGAGAGGTGCCACCCGGATTTGAACCGGGGATAGAGGTGTTGCAGACCCCGGAAAAAAACCTCGGAACCCTCTAAAACTCTAAGGTTTTCCAAACTGTCC
>NZ_HF998982.1:0-1643 GCF_000433815.1 Blautia sp. CAG:257 | reverse complement strand
AGGCTGCCGACTCAATGTCTTAACTAAATGACATTGCCATAAGCGGGCTCCCTCTTTTCATTTACATCTGTCTCCTAATAGTCTGCCTCTGAATTTGCATCTTCATCTACATAATCCTCTCCGGAATCGTCTGTATCTCCACTATCCTGAGGCTCTTCATAGTCAGAGGAATCCTCATAGTCCTGAGAGTTTTCCTGCATTTGCTGTTCCTGTTCATACTTATACAAAAAACTTGGAGAAAAATATTCAATTCCATCACTATGTATACAGGTTGCAATATTCACGCCATCTTTCACATAATAATCCACATCCACATTCAGACTTGTTCGAAGACTGCTGGCTCCGACTACCTCATTTTCCTCAATATTCACTTCTGCATCACTGATATCAAAAGTCATTTCATAAAAATTGCCATCAGAGCCTGTCTCTATAGTCATTGATGTGTCATCATTAGTCATTACATTTCCACTGATGTATTGAATTTCATATTCTTCCTCTGTTTCGCTTCCTGATGAAGAGTTACCGGAATTGCCTCCTGTCTGTGATGAGCTGCTGCTTCCGGACTGTGAACCGGCGCTGCTCTGAGAGCCTGTGTTAGAAGGTTTCGGTGTAGCGGTTGCCTTTGGCGTTGGCGTTGCTGTTGCCTTCGGTACTGCGGTTGCCGTTGCCTGCGGACTTGGCGCTGCTGTAGGGGCTGATGTGGATTCTTCTGTCAGACTACAGCCGGAAAAACACATCATTGTCATTCCCAATGCCATAAATACTGCTATCATTTTTTTATTATTCATTTTTTCTTTCCTCCCGCTATACGAAATTATTATTTATGTTTATTATATCCCTTTCTTTTTCCGTTCTGTAAAACCTGTTATAATCACGGCGCTTTTTGTAATAATTTCGTTGCTGTTCATACTGCCTTTTGATCAGGGCGCTGTGAACAATATAAATCCTGTTCCTTCTGTTCTCCCCTTTTCGGAAATTCGTCTTTTACAATCGGGCCTCCTGTGATAAAATATTTATAAAATACTGCAAAGGAACTATCTGCTATGACATTTACGCAAAAAGTCAAACAAATCATTCTGCTTATTTTTGGTCTGTCTGTAGCCCATCTGGGGGTTACCTTTTTTATTCAGGCAAACCTTGGCACAGACCCTTTTAATGTTCTGGTACAGGGAATTTTCCGAAGCATTCCATGGCCGGATGCACTTCACTGGACTCACGGACGCACTCATATGATGATCTGCTTTCTGATCATACTGGTACTGCTTGTGATTGACAGAAGCTACATACGGATCGGAACCATTATCTGTATGTTCCTTGGGGGACCGATCATTGATCTTTTCACTGTAATCCTTGGAAACTATATCAACAGCTCTCTTCCTCTTGCAGTACGTGTTATTGTCCTTGTTGCAGGATGCATGATTCTTGCTTTGGGGATGACCATTGTCATCAAATCCGAGGCCGGAACAGGCCCCAATGACCTGGTGGCCATTGTGATCAGCGACAAAACCCACAGAGCTTTTGGTCTTGTCCGTATTTTAACAGACTGCTTTTTTGTTGCAGCCGGCTTTCTTTTAGGAGGAACCTTCGGTCTTGGAACTATTATCTGCGCCTTTATCGTAGGTCCGGTTGCTCAGATCTTTATG
>NZ_HF998981.1:0-29858 GCF_000433815.1 Blautia sp. CAG:257 | reverse complement strand
AAGAGTGATTTCTCAGCACTTCTCAGCAATTTCATAGATCAGCTTTTCAGTATCCTCCCATCCAAGGCATGGATCGGTGATGGAGCAGCCTGGAATCATATGATCGCTGATATCCTGGCGGCCTTCTAAGAGATAGCTTTCGATCATAACACCCTTTACAAGCTTTTTCAGGTCGGAATTGTAATTGCGGCTGTGGAGAACCTCACTGACAATACGGATCTGTTCTTTATACTGTTTGCCGGAGTTGGAGTGGTTGACGTCAACAATAACAGCCGGATTTTTGAGATTCCACTGATTATATAATTCTGCAAGGCGTACAAGCTCTTCATAGTGATAATTTGGCTGAGTCTGGCCGAATTTATTTACGCCGCCTCTGAGGATGGTGTGGGCAAGCTCGTTTCCGCTGGTAGCAACATCAAATCCCCGGTAAATAAAATGGTGGGAATGCTGGGCAGCGGTAACGGAGTTTAACATAACAGAAAGATCTCCGCTGGTAGGATTTTTCATTCCCACAGGGATATCCATTCCACTTGCAGTAAGGCGGTGCTGCTGGTTTTCTACAGAGCGGGCGCCGATAGCTTCATAAGACAGAATATCGTCCAGATAGCTGCGATTTTCAGGATAAAGCATTTCGTCTGCGGTAGAGAGTCCGGTTTCTGCCAGCACACGGATATGCATTTTGCGGATGGCAATGATGCCTGCCAGGAGATCAGGAGCCTTGTCCGGTTCCGGCTGATGGAGCATGCCTTTGTAGCCGTCGCCTGTGGTGCGGGGCTTATTGGTATAGACTCTCGGAATGATCATCAGTTTATCGGAAACCTGGTCGTTTACTTTTTTGAGACGGTTTGCGTATTCGCATACAGTATCTTCGTTGTCTGCAGAGCAGGGACCGACCAGAACAACAAATTTATCAGACTCTCCGGTAAAAATTTTGCGGATCTCGCTGTCTCTCAGAGATTTTACTGATCTGAGCTCATCCGTTAAGGGATACTGTTCCTTCAGCACATCAGGTAAAGGAAGCTGGTGGTTGATGTTCATTGACATGATAGATTTCCTCCGTAAGTAGATTAGTTATAAAATAGTTAACTGCAGATAAGCTGCAAAGTGTTTTATTGTTACAGTTCACATGGCATTTGACCAAGTTGCTGTGAAGGTCATGAACAGTAAGGTTTTGTTTGCAGCAGCAATTAAAATATGTTCTACATTATTTTCATAAAAAATTCAGTCTGCAGGGTTTCGGATTTTTAATAAAATGTGGGAAAACCTGCGGGACAGTACTGTGTAAACAACAGTGGAAACTTTTATTTACGAAACATTCACAGTATATCACTTTAAATTGGAAAAGTCCACCGGATTTTCAAGCATATGATATTCTTCCAGGGTCAGACCGGTCAGTGAAAGATAAGAGGCAAGAGATCTGGTTACATAGCGGATATGCCAGGGTTCCCATGGAATACCGGTGATATGTTCTTTATTTTTGGGATATCGTATAATAAAACCAAAAAGCGCGGCATGGCGATTCAGCCAGATTCCCTCTTTTGTTTCTGCAAAGGCTTCAGTCAGCTCCATTTGTACTGCAGGACAGGACATGTCCAGCGCAAGACCGCTCTGATGCTCACTGGAGCCCGGAGGCGCCACATAAGAATCACCTGTAAAGAGTTCTTTCTGACGCCTGTAAGAACGGTAACCGGAGATACAGTACAGATTCAGTCCCTCGGAGCGGCTGCGTGTGATCAGCTCAAGAGCGGAGCGGGCTGTTTTTTCTTCCAGAAGACGCTTAGGCTCTCCGGGAACAGCATCAAAGGGCAGTCCGATATCAACCAGATGCTCCGGTATAAAATCTTCAGGAAGCGGATGCTTCCTGTTAATGAGAATCGTGTAATCTTTGTCCATAAAAATCCCCCCTTACCTTTTATGATATGAAAGGCAGGGAGGGGATATGCCCCTTTAATCAAGGGCCTTTTCGCTCATTTCCTCCAGAAGATTTTTTTTCAGATCATAGAGCTTCTGAGAAAGATCTACATAAACTTTCTGGGGGTTGACCAGACGGCGGGATTCATCCCAGAGAGTTTCCTGCTCCTTCTGGCAGTATTTGCGAAGCTCCATAACTTCAGGCGAGGTGTAAATCCGTTTTCCCTCCCGGATCACCGGGATAAGAAGTTCACGAAGCTCATAGGTACCGCCCAGAACCTTTGTCTTTTTCCAGGTATCCACCGGATCAAAGATGATCATCGTTTCTTCCGGGTCAAAAATCTCATCAGCCAGACAGATCAGGTCGGCCTTGATCTTTCCGGTTTTTTTGCTGTAAATACGATAAACAGTTTTATCTCCGGGATTTGTTACCTTTTCTGTATTTTCGGAAAGCTTGATTTTGGGTATAAAAGTATTACTGTCAGTGTCTTTTACTGCAGCGAGCTTGTAAACTCCGCCAAAAGCCGGGTTGTCCTTGCTGGTGATCAGATTGGTTCCTACGCCCCAGGAATTGATTTTTGCATCCTGAGTTTTCAGACTGTCGATCAGATATTCGTCCAGATCACTGGAAGCTGCAATAGTAGCGTCATCAAAACCGGCAGCAGCAAGCATTTTGTACGCTTCTTTGGAGAGATAGGCAAGATCGCCGCTGTCAATACGGATGCCGTATTTTGTCAGTGGAATACCCTCCTCTCGCATTTCCTCAAATACACGGATGGCATTGGGAACACCTGATTTCAGTACATCATAGGTATCCACCAGAAGGATGCAGGAATCAGGGTACATTTTTGCATAGGTTTTAAATGCAGTGTATTCATCCGGAAAACTCATGATCCAGCTGTGAGCATGAGTACCAAGAACAGGAACATGGAACATCTGACCTGTAAGAACATTGGAGGTTCCAACACAGCCGGCGATCACAGCCGCGCGCGCGCCGTAAATGCCTGCATCAGGTCCCTGAGCGCGGCGAAGCCCGAATTCCATTACTCCGTCTCCGCGGGCTGCATAACAGACTCTTGCCGCTTTGGTGGCAATAAGACTCTGATGGTTAATGATATTAAGGATCGCTGTTTCTACAAGCTGCGCTTCCATAACAGGGGCAATTACTTTTACAATAAGTTCCCGGGGAAAAACAACAGTTCCTTCCGGAATCGCGTAAATATCTCCTGTAAAATGAAAGGTGCTGAGATATTCCAGAAAATCCTCCTGAAACATATTCAGGCTGCGAAGATAAGCCACATCTTCTTCTGTAAAACGAAGATTTTCGATATATTCGATCATCTGCTCCAGTCCGGCTGTAATGGCAAAGCTGCCTCCGCAGGGATTGGTACGGTAAAACATATCAAAAATCACGGTCTGGTTTGTCGGGTTTTTGAAGTAACCCTGCATCATGGTCAGTTCATAGAGATCAGTGAGCAGAGTGAGATTATTTGCTCTCATATAATGTCTCCTTTATATATAATGTCTTCTTTATTGAGAATGCTTTTTGCTTGTCTTATTATACTTTGCTGATTTAAAGAAATTATAGTATAAAAAACAGCATGTTTCAATAAATCTTTATAAAAAGAAAGCCTGTTCCAGGGGAGCGAAATGGTCTGCGAAAAATTTTTTGAAGAAATTTAAAAAAAATTAAAAAAAGGGGTTGCATTTTTTTTTAGACTATTATATAATACCACTTGTCGCAAGCGAGAAACGACAAACAAAACATAGGGCTATCGCCAAACGGTAAGGCAACGGACTCTGACTCCGTCATTTCAAGGTTCGAATCCTTGTAGCCCTGCTAAATGAGCATCTTTCAGTTTACTGGAAGATGCTTTTTTCTGTATAACTGTCAGGTCGGCGGTCATGGCAGGCAAAATACAGTTCCCTGAAACGGAAGATCTCAGGGAACTGTTCTATAACGGGGTTAGTTGCTGTTCTGAGTACACATCTTTAAAAATTCTTCCATGGCCCGGCTGAGATAACGGCCTTTTTTCCAGTAAAAACAGATATTGCGGCAGTTGTCCTTCAGAGGCAGCTTGTAATAAACTACATTGGGATTCGGAGTAACCTTTGTTATCATGATATCTCCAATAAAGGAAATGCCCATGCCGGAGCAGGTGACATTGTAAGAGGTCATCTGCTGGTCCATTTCAAAGGTAATGACAGGATCAAAATGATTTTTCCGGCAGATTTCCAAAGCTCTTTTTCCAGTATCATTTTCCTGTTTCAGCATAATAAAAGGTTCTTTTTTAAAGCGTGACAGAGGGACAGAGGGAACCTGCGAATCCAGAAATTTTCCTGTCTGAATGTCAGAAACAGAAAGCTGAAAATCCCGAAGGCTGTCATTAACAGAAAAGGAGCCAGGCACAGCAAGAATAAGGTGTTCTTCCTGATAAAGAATGCTGTCAAAAATTTCCGGGTTCAGGCTGGTATTATCCAGTACAAGATCAATACTTCCGCTCTGGAGCATTTCTGTAAGCTTTACTGTGGATTCTTCCACAAGTCTGATCTGAATCTGTGGATAAAGAGCTGCAAAATCAGCCATAAGCGATGGAAGAATCCACGAAGAAAATAAATTACTGCCTCCCAGGATCAGAGTTCCTGTTTTCAGCCCTCCCCAGTCATTGATAAAGTCCGAAAAATCTTTTTCTATATTCATAATACGTTCTACACAGCGGATATACTGTTCACCGCATTCAGTAAGCCCAAGAGGTTTCGTGCTTCTGTCAAACACCGGATAGCCGATCCGGGACTCCACACGCCTGACATTGGCGCTGAGAGAAGGCTGGGAAATAAAAAGATTTGCGGCAGCCTTTGAAAAACTTTTTTCTTTATAAACTTCATAAACGTATTCCATTCCCTGAAACATGACAATTCTCCTTTATATAATTTATAAATTATAATAATTATAAAAATATATGTATTTGATTATATATTAGCATATTACTATAATGAGGACAATGAAAATGAACAGGCACAAAATCGGCTGCTGTTAATAAAGGTTTATCAGCGAAGACAGTCCGGCAGGAACTTTGGATGGAAAAAGCCAGGAACAGTGGACGGTAATCAGCATCTATGTGAAAATCACCGGAATTAGCAGCAAATAAAAAAGATTAATGGGATAAAAACCTGCGTTCATCAGACAGCAGGAAAAATGCAAAGGGAGAAGAACAATGAACAAAAATGGGGAAGCAGAGAAGAAACAGGATTATCGTGTAGAGAAGGATTCTATAGGAACAAAGGATGTTCCACAGAATGTGTATTATGGAGTGCAGTCTCTCCGCGCAGCAGAGAACTTTCATATCACAGGGCTGAATATGCATCCTGAGATCATAAACAGTCTTGCGTATATTAAAAAAGCGGCTGCAATTACCAATTGTGAGATCGGTATGCTGGATAAAAAGAAGGCAAAAGCCATTGTACAGGCCTGTGATGAGATTCTGGAAGGAAAGCTTCACGGTGACTTTATTGTAGATCCGATTCAGGGCGGCGCCGGAACTTCCTTAAATATGAATGCAAATGAGGTTATTGCCAACCGCGCCATCGAGATTCTGGGAGGAGAAAAGGGTGATTATTCCATCATTAATCCCAATGATGATGTAAACTGTGGGCAGTCTACAAATGACGTAATTCCTACAGCCGGTAAGATGACCTCTCTCAGACTTCTGAAAAACCTGAAAAAAGAACTTCTTCGTTTACATAAAGCGCTTTGTGCAAAGGCAAAGGAATTTGATCATGTAATCAAAATGGGACGTACACAGATGCAGGATGCGGTTCCCATTCGTCTGGGCCAGGAATTTAATGCATATTCTGTTGCAGTTATGCGTGATATCCACCGTATGGACAGAGCGATGGAGGAAATGTGCACTCTCAATATGGGCGGAACTGCTGTGGGAACAGGAATTAATGCAGATGAAGCATATCTCAGAAGAATCGTTCCCAATCTGGTAGAGGTTTCTGATATGGAATTTGTGCAGGCCTATGATCTGATAGACGCAACACAGAACCTTGACCCGTTTGTGGCTGTGTCCGGAGCTGTAAAAGCCTGCGCGGTAACTTTATCCAAGATTGCAAACGATCTGCGCCTGATGTCATCCGGACCAAGAGCAGGTTTTGGGGAGATTAACCTTCCGGCTAAGCAGAACGGCTCTTCTATTATGCCGGGCAAAGTGAATCCGGTTATTCCGGAGGTGGTCAATCAGGTTGCATTTAATGTCATCGGAAATGACGTGACCATCACTATGGCGGCAGAAGCGGGCCAGCTTGAGCTGAATGCATTTGAGCCTATTGTATTTTACTGTATGTTCCAGTCTATTGATACGCTGGCTTATGCGGTTCAGACATTTGTGGATAACTGTGTAACAGGAATTACAGCAAATGAGACACGCTGCCGGTATCTGGTAGAAAACAGCGTGGGAATCATTACTGCGATCTGTCCTCATGTGGGATATCAGAAAGCTGCGGACATTGCCAAAAAAGCAATCAGGACAGGAGAGTCTGTCCGCAGTCTGATCCTGAAAGAAGGACTTTTAAATGAAGAGCAGCTTGACCATGTTCTTGACCCTGTAAATATGACAGAGCCGGGAATTTCAGGAAAAGAGATTCTCATGGCAAATGATAAATAAAAAACGAAATAAATTATAGATTTTGCAGAAAAAGTAAAAGGATCCCTTTTTGGCACTCAGAAAAATATCTGATGATGCCGGAAAGGGATTTTTGTATACAGAAATGAAGATGCATCGATATGCCAGGATCACGACACACAGGGAAAAATGCTATTGCCGAAGATGACAGGGGATACATTTTGACCAAGTTATTATGAAGGTAGTGAACAGTGACGTTAAATCTGCCCTTGCAGTGTATAGTTTCAGTGGATATAATTAAGAAAAAATGTATTGAAACAGAAAAGAGGACGTAATATGGCATACAGTTTCAGCGGAAGAGTCCGCTACAGTGAAATCGGAGAAAACGGTCTTTTAACTTTGCCTGGGATACTGAATTATTTTCAGGACTGCAGTACTTTCCATTCAGAGGCAGCAGGGCTTGGGGTAAAGGTTCTGAAGGAAAAAAATAAATTCTGGGTACTTTCTGCATGGCAGGTGATTGTAAACCGTTATCCGTATCTGGGAGAAGAAATCGTTACTTCAACATGGCCTTATGGATTCCGGGGATTTATGGGATTCCGTAATTTTACCATGGATACAGCAGAAGGGGAGAGGCTTGCCTACGCCAATACGTTCTGGACGTTTATTGACGGGAAAAACGGACTGCCCTGCAAGCTCAGTGCTGAATATACAGAGGGATATGGTCTGGAAGAAAAGCTGGATATGGAATATGCATCCAGAAAAATAATCCTGCCGGAGACTTTTGCGGGAGAGGAAGCTTTTCCTGTGCAGAAACATCATCTGGATACCAATCACCATGTAAACAACTGCCAGTATATTCAGATGGCAATGGATTATCTTCCTGTGGATTTTAAAATCAGACAGATGCGGGCTGAATATAAGCAGCAGGCCCGGCTTCACGACACGATCTGTCCGGAAAAGTCAGTAGATGGGGATAAAATTGTGATTAAACTGAATGATACAGAGGCAGAGCCGTATGCGGTAGTGGAGTTTGTGAGGTAGAAGATCAGAGGATTTGTAATTAATTACAGTATTTTATGGGGAGCTCGGTTTTACTTGTTTGCTATGCCTGAAAAATATATACTCTGTTTAATAATCATATTCTATAGGCAATATTTTCTGAATACGAAGATATTAAAATTATCTCGTTAGATGAATTGATTTTATATCAGTGGGATTTTGACCTATACACACCAAAACATCTGGCAGAATAGCACCGTGGGAATAGTTATGAGATCAGTATAATAAATAGGATTTTCCAGAAATATATTGGCTTGCTATAAAGAAAGGTATATACTGTAAGCAGGTGTTTTTTAGGTGTAAAATTGTTATTGTTCATATGGCATTATCCTGCGAGACGTTTTGATATGTATAAGACAAAATCCCGAGATATACAGGGCAAAATGCCATCACTGAGGGTGATTTGGAATGTGTTTTGACCAAGTTACTGTGAGTAGAGAGAACAATAACGTAAAACTTATTCAGGAGGAGAGAACAATGCTGGAAAAATTAAAAGAGGAAGTTTATAAGGCGAACATGGAACTGCCAAAATATGGACTTGTAACCTTTACGTGGGGAAATGTCAGCGGAATCGACAGAGAAAAGGGATTATTTGTGATTAAACCAAGCGGTGTGGATTATGACAAACTGACGCCGGAGGATATGGTGGTAGTTGACCTTCAGGGAAATACGGTAGAAGGAAAGTATAATCCGTCTTCTGATACAGCCACTCATGTGGTTCTGTATAATGCATTTCCAAATATCGGAGGAATCGTACATACGCATTCTTCCTGGGCAACAAGCTGGGCTCAGGCTGGAAGAGGGATTCCCTGTTATGGGACAACTCATGCAGACTATATTTACGGAGAGGTTCCATGTGTGCGCAACCTGACAAAAGAGGAAATTGAGGAGGCCTACGAGAAAAATACAGGCGTTTTGATTGCCGACTATTTTAAGGATAAGGATTATGAGGCTGTTCCGGCAGTTCTCTGTAAAAATCATGGTCCTTTTACCTGGGGGAAGGATGCCCATGAGGCGGTGCATAATGCAGTAGTTCTGGAAGAGGTGGCAAAAATGGCAAGCCGATGCGAGCTTATTAACCCACAGGTAAAGCCAGCTCCCCAGGAGCTTCAGGACAAGCATTATTATAGAAAACACGGCGCAAATGCATATTACGGACAGAATGTAAAATAAAAAATTAGAAGGGCTATCGCGTTTTTGATTGCGATAGTCCTTCTAACATTAAAAGATATATTTATTTTGCTTTTCCTCTTGTATCGGCAAGAACTGATACCACAATAATTACACCTTTTAATACTTGTTGCCAATATGTGTTCATACCCACAAGGGTCATGCCGTTTGTTAAAACAGTGAGGAGAAGTACACCAACAACAGTTCCCATTACTTTACCTCGTCCACCCGACATGCTTGTGCCACCAACAACAGATGCTGTGATACAGTCCATTTCAAAGTTAAGACCTGCTGATGGCTGTCCTGATCCAAGTCGTGTTGTAACGATCAGACCGGCGATTGAAGTAAGTATACCCATAATTACATATACAAGAATTTTCACTTTTACAACTGGAATGCCTGACCAGCGGCTTGTTTCCATATTTCCGCCAACCGCATAAATATAACGTCCAAAACGGAATTTTGTTGTCAGCATAACACCAAAGATAATTGCAATGATCATGATAATAACTGGAATCGGTACAGGTCCTATATAACCAGTTCCAATTTTAGTAAAGTTATCATTTGACCATACAATTGAATTTCCACCTGTAATAATATATGCCAAGCCTCTAAGGATTGTCATGCTTGCCAGAGTAGCAATAAAACCAGGAAGACATCCTACAGCACAAAGAATTCCGTTACAAAGACCAACTAATGCACCAACAAGAATTGCTGCAAGTACTGCAAGCAGTACACTATTGGTGTTTTTACACACAACCGCACCTACCAGACCAGCTGCACAGACAAGCGATCCTGCTGACAGATCAATTTCTCCAATAATAATGATCATTGTCATTCCAACTGCTGCAATGGCAGTAAAAGATGCCTGTCTTAAAATATTAGTAATGTTATTGACAGAAAGAAACTGTGGGTTCATAATTGTCCATACTACGCAAAGTAAAAGTACAACTCCCACTAAGAGAAGTTCTCTTAATCCATTAATATTTATTTTCTTTTTCTTCATTTTTTTACACCTCCAAATGCGGCCTGCATAATATTATTTCTTGTCACTTCTTCTGCGGTCAATTCCCCTGAAATACTTCCTTCATGCATAACAAGAATACGGTCGCTTACCTGCATTACTTCAGCCATTTCTGAAGAGATCATAATAATACTCATTCCTTGTTCTGTCATTTTACGCATCAAATTATAAATTTCACTTTTTGCTCCAATATCAATTCCTCGAGTAGGTTCATCCATGATTAAAATATTGGGTTCCATCGCAAGCCATTTTGCGATAACGACTTTCTGCTGATTTCCACCACTTAATTCTTTTACTTCTTGTTCTTCGTTACGAAGGTTGATTCCAAGATCTGAAATAAATGTTCCCGTGATATTTTTCAGTACTTTTTTATCTAAAAGAGAGTTTTTGAACTGTCCGATTTTAGAAATCAACATGTTATCTTTAATACTCATTCCAAGAACCAGGCCAAGTCCTTTTCGATCTTCCGGAACTAAACCTATACCTGCCTGAATCGCATCTTTTGGGCTGGAAATTTTGACTTTTCCACCTTCTACATAAATTTCGCCGCCTCCGATTGGATCTACGCCAAAAATAATTCTTGCAAGTTCTGTTCTTCCTGCACCTACAAGACCAAAAAATCCAAGAACTTCTTTTTCATAGAGTTTGAAATTAACTGGTTTTGCTCCAGGAAATACCTGTATGTTTTTTACTTCAAGAACAACGTTATTCTTATTTACAAATTCGCTTCCGGAATTTTTTTCAATATTTAATTCATGACCGATCATCATGGAAATAATATCTTTTTCCTGAACATCTTTTGTATTGACTGTGTCAATATATTTTCCATTTCGAAATACTGTAATTCGATCAGAAAGTTCAAAAACTTCTTCCATTCTATGAGATATGTAAACAATACACACTCCTTTGGCTTTCAAATCTTTAATTAGTTTAAATAATGTCTGAGATTCTTTTTCAGATAGGCTTGCTGTTGGTTCATCAAACACCACTACTCGTGCATGAAAAGATAATGCTTTTGCAATTTCTACACATTGTTTCTGACCACAACTTAACTTTGATACTTCAGTACTTGGGTCTATATTCAGATTTACCTTTTTCAGTTCTGTCACTGCATTTTGAAGAAGCTGTTTTTTATCTACTGTACGACCTGGTTCTAATGGTTCTCTGCCTATGAAAATATTTTCTGCAATATTCATATTTTCAAGAAGGTTAAATTCCTGAAACACCATACTAAGACCTAATTTCTGCGCTGCAAGAGGCGATTTGATTTCTACCTCTTCCAGCTGCTGTGACGATGTGTTCTGAAGATACATCTTTCCACTGTCTCTGCTGTATACTCCTGTCATAATTTTCATAAGTGTGGATTTTCCCGCACCATTTTCACCCATTAATGCATGTATTTCACCCTGCCGGAGATCTATCTGCACATTGTCCAAAGCTTTAATTCCTGCAAAAGCTTTAGATATACCTTCCATCTTTACGATTGTCTGAGACGTCATTTGATCTTCACCCCTTTTCTAAGAAACCACCTGCTTTATGCAGATGGTTTCTTATTAACATGAGAATATCTTATTCTACTTCAACTCCATATCCCTTTTCGCGGTCGATGAAATCCTGAATATTATCTTTATCCATGTACTCTACCGGAACCTCGATAAACTTTTCGGTTTCTTCCCCCTGGCACCATTTGATTGCCTGCTCTACAGCTGTATACCCCATTTTATATGGATCCTGAGAAACACCAATTGCTACTTTTTCATCACGAATTGCTGTCATATTTTCCGCGGTTGCATCTACGGTTGTGATATAAAGATTATTCAGACCTGCAGAAGTTGCTGCACTTAAGATAGCCATTCCTGAGTTTTCATTAACACCTACAAATGCATCTATATCTGGGTTTGCTTGGAGAATGTTTTCTGCCGACGCCAGTGCGGTATCCCTTGCATGTGCGGTCTGCTGTTCTGCAACAACCTCAATGTCTGTGTCTTTGATTTTATCCATAAATCCCTCTGTTCTGTCTTTCAGAGATGTTACAGTAATACCATCAATAATGGCAATTTTTCCTTTTCCATCCAGTTGCTCAATTACTGCATCTGCCAGCATTTCACCTACTTTATAGTTATCAGAAGCTACAAATGATGTAGAGCCTTCGCAGTCGACATCCATAGTAAATATGCCAACACCTTTTTCTGCTGCAGCCTGTACAGCATTTACCACACCATCAGAATCATACGGATTCAGAAGAAGGACATCACATCCCTTGGTAACCAGATTTTCAATCTGTGAAACTTGTGTTTCCAGAGAACTGTCTGCTGCAAGAATATTGCAGTTTTCAACCCCAAGATCTGTACATGCCTGTTCGATACCCTTCTGCATTGCCACAAAAAATGGGTGTACATTCTGTCCAAAAGACACACCAATTGTAATGTCTTTCGCCTCTTTATTTTCTGCTGCTGAGACAACAGTTGCGCCTGTAAAAAGCGATGTTGCTATAGCTGCTGTACATAAAATGCTAATAAATTTTTTTTTCATATGTATTTCCTCCAATTTATGGTAATTTTTATAGATTATTATTAATTTCCATGTTATGATAAACATGTGTTTACAGTTTTGGACCACCTTTGATATGATGAGGTGCTACTGCGATTTTTCCCAGAATCGCATACTGTGATGCATGACCTGCTGCTGGAATATTGCCTGGTACGCAATGAATCGTTGAATAAGCAATGGTCGCAAACTTTATTGCTTCTTTGTATTCCGGCGGAATGCCGATTTCAGCAGAGGTTGTTACTTTGATATTACCAGGAACTCTTTTCTGGATTTCTTTCATGATCTGAGGATTTTTAACACCACCACCACTTGCATAAAGTTTGTCGGTAGATTTGATAATATCCTCTGGTACATTTTCTTTCATGCTTCTTGCAACTGCTTCACCTGTAAATGCACATGCGGTAGCAAGGAGATCTTCTTTTGGTAAGAAACTGAATTTCTGAATAGTTGCCTTAATATATTCTTCACTGTAATCCTGAGACCATCCGGAACGAGGTACAGGTCTGTCCCAGAATGGATGCTTCATAAAATGGTCCATCAGACTCGCGTCCACTTTACCGGATGCCGCAATTACACCATCCTTATCATATTCCAGTCCCAATAATACTTTGCACATATAATTTGAAATAATGTTTCCTGGACCTGTATCAAATCCAAACATTCTTCGTCTGTCTGCATTTGCAACATGAAGATTTGCAATCCCCCCAATATTTAATGTCATCGTATATCCCGGTTTATCTCTGAAAAGAATGTAATCCAAGTATGGCATCAAAGGTGCCGCTGCACCACCAGAAGCATGATCTGCCGGACGGAAATGGGTAACTGTATCAATATCTATCAAATTAGCAATAACAGATGTGTCACCCATTTGGGTTCCACAGGGATAATTTCCTGATAACCAACGTCCTACCCAATTGTCTTTTTCCTCTATTGTCATATTAGTAATTGCTGCATGATTTGGCTGTTCCTGATATATTGTCTGTGTATCCAATCCCAGAACCTTTATCTCTTTTGAATCAATTTTATTTTCCCTCATAAATTGCGCTGCTTTTTCTGCAAATACAGCTCCACACAGATAGTTAAGACGATTCAGTCCAACCATATCCACTTTGTTGACAAATGCATTCTGGACAATATCTGCAACTTCCTTTGGCCATTCATAAGACCCTCCACAAATAAAACGCGGTGCCTTTGGGAATCCATCTTCAGCCATTTCAGTTTCAGCCAGAATCACATCAATTCCATCAAATGAGGATCCACTGTTCATTCCCATAATTAAATCCATTTTTCTTCCTCCTTTTTTATAACTTATTTTTATATGTAATCCTTATGGAATTACTTACTTTGATTAGGCACTGTACATGATTTGCGAATAATAAGCTCTGGATTCAACTTCTTGCATTCATAATCAATGGTTTCTTCTGGTTCACCAATTAATTCAAATAAACGTCTGGTAGCCTGTTTTCCAATTTCAGTAATTGGCTGTTCAATTGTTGTAATATCCAAAAGTTCATTATATTCCTCATCATCCCACACCAGAAGTGAAATATCCTGCGGAATTTTCATATGTCTTTCTTTTAAATCCAGTAAAACTCCACTGCAAAGACTATTATTTAAAATATATAATGCGGTAACATCTGAATGTTCTTTCAGGAAGTTATGGCAGACTTTTCTGCTCATTTTATCTGAAAGCTCATCTACACTGGCTATCAGTGCTTCATCAAATTTTACTTTTGCATCTGTGAGAGCTGCTCTATATCCCTTAATGCGTTCCTGAACTGTAGAGAAATTCGATGTGGCAATAATACCGATTTTTTTATGTCCCATATTCAAAAGATACTGTGTCGCTTTATAAGAAGCGTCAAAATTTTCGCTCTGTATCACATCTCGATTGATTCCTGGTATATTTCGGTCTACAAAAACGATTGGCAGCTTTCCTATATAAAATTCTCTGTATTTTTCATCCATACTGCCATCAGCTCTGTATGCTGACATAAGAATTACACCATCTACTTTTTTGCTGTTCAGATCTTTGAGATGCTTCAGTTCTTTTTCTATATCTTCATGCGTTGTACATATCAGAACATTATAGCCCTTCTTCTGAGCTTCCTTCTCCACTGCATATACTAATGCTGTAGAATATGTATTTCTGATACTTCCAATAACAACTGCGATTGTCTTCGTTGACTGTGATCTAAGACCTCTGGCGATAAGATTTGGTTGATAATCTAATTGTCTAACAGCTTCCAGAACTCTTTCTTTAGCTTTTTCAGATACACTTCCATAATTTCCCACAACGCGCCCTGCGGTTGCCCTGGAAACGCCAGCTAACCTTGCCACATCATCAATTGTAATAGCTCGATCTTCACCCATATTGTTCACCTCAGATTATTTGAGAACGTTCTCAAATATTTCTAAAAAAATAAACGCCTAATTTTTGTCTGATAATTGAGAACGTTCTCAAATGATGTTTATATCATATATTCTTTGTTTGTTTTTGTCAATAGAGTTTGCATAATTTTTTTGATATTTGTATATTATGCATAATTTTGTGGCGTAAATTTCTGCTATATTTTTGTATTGAAAAAAATTTGGGGTTTATATATTGATAGCAAGAATAAAAGCAAATAATAAAAAACTTTCTGTATGCTGAACTTTAGCATATCTTTCCGGGATATGTGTGGTAATGTCAGGAAAATTACTGAAGATTACCACATATCGGGGAGCTTGCATACATGAAGATTTACGATTATCAGGGAAAGAAAAATGTCAGCGGCGACATGATTCGTCAACTGCGAGTAAAGAACCGCATGTCCCAGAATGATCTGGCGGCAAGGGTTCAGGTAGAGGGAGTGATGCTGGAACGGGACAGCATCAGCAGAATAGAAAGCGGAACAAGATTCGTTGCGGATTATGAGTTGTTTGTATTTGCAAAAGTTCTTGGAGTGGATGTTGCATCCTTGCTGGAATTTCAGGAGAAGAAGTAGAGACTGCCGGAAACGGCAGTTTTTTCTGTTATTTAAAGATGTTTTATGATACAATAACACTCATAAAGCTGCTGGTTTGTATCAGATGCGTAAGAAAGATATTCAGAAGCATATTTTGGAGGATTATAATGATAGAAATAGGAAAGAAACAGAAGCTCCTTGTAGTAAAAACCGTAGAATTTGGAGTTTATCTGGCAGAAAATAAGGAGGCGGATGCGAAAAGCCGTGTACTTCTTCCGGTAAAGCAGGTACCTCAGGGAACGAAAGAAGGCGACTGCCTGGAAGTATTTATTTATAAAGATTCACAGGACCGTCTGATTGCCACAACAAGGGAACCTGTGCTTACAGTAGGTCAGACTGCTGTTCTGAAGGTGCGCCAGGTAACAAGAATCGGCGCTTTTCTTGACTGGGGACTGGAGAAGGATCTGCTTCTCCCTTATCATGAGCAGACTGTCCGGGTAAGAGAAGGACAGGAATGTCTGGTAGCCCTTTATGTGGACAAAAGCAGCCGTCTGTGTGCAACAATGAAGGTGTACCCATATCTTGAGAAAAAATCTCCTTATAAAGAAGGAGATCAGGTAAGGGGACGTATCTATCAGGTAAGTGATAATTTTGGTGTGTTTGTGGCAGTTGACGACAGATTTTCCGCATTGATCCCTGCAAGGGAGGCTGCGGGAAAATATCGTCCGGGAACTGTTATGGATCTTCGTGTTTCTGCAGTTAAGGAAGACGGCAAGCTGAATGTGTCCGATCGCCAGAAAGCTTATATTCAGATCAATGAGGATGCGGAAAGCGTCCTTCAGATCATTGAAGAGTTTGCAGGTGTGCTGCCGTTTGACGATAAGGCATCACCGGAGGTGATAAAAAGAGAATTCGGGCTCAGCAAAAACGCTTTTAAGAGAGCGGTAGGCCATCTTCTGAAAGAAGGAAAGATTGAGATCAGAGACCGGAGGATTTATCAGACAAAGAAATAAGGAGCAGATTATGAATTTTACACATCTTCATGTTCATACAGAATACAGTCTTCTGGACGGTTCCAATAAGATCCAGGAATATGTGGCCCGTGTAAAAGAGCTGGGGATGGACAGTGCGGCTATTACGGATCATGGCGTTATGTATGGAGTGATTGATTTTTACAGGGCTGCAAAGGCAGCAGGGATCAATCCCATTCTGGGCTGCGAGGTTTATGTGGCGCCGGGGTCCCGGTTCGACAGAGAAGCAGGAAGCGGTGAGGACCGTTATTATCATCTGGTGCTTCTTGCAGAAAATAATCAGGGCTACAGCAATCTGATGAAGATTGTTTCCAAAGGCTTTGTAGAAGGCTTTTATTATAAACCCAGGGTAGATATTGAGGTTTTGGAAAAGTACCATGAGGGAATTATTGCTCTCAGCGCCTGCCTGGCAGGCGAGGTGGCCAAATATCTTACAAGAGGAATGTACGAGGATGCAAAAGCTGCCGCGCTTCGGTATCAGGATATTTTTGGAAAGGGAAATTTCTTTCTGGAAATGCAGGATCATGGGATTCCTCAGCAGCAGACTGTAAATCAGCAGCTTCTTAAAATGCACAAAGAAACAGGGATCGATCTGGTAGTGACAAATGACGTGCATTACACTCTGGCGGAGGATGCCCAGCCTCATGATGTTCTGCTGTGTCTTCAGACAGGAAAGAAGCTGGCAGATGAAAACCGTATGAGATATGAAGGAGGACAGTATTATGTGAAATCTCCTCAGGAGATGGAAATGCTGTTCCCTTATGCCACAGAGGCGCTGGAAAATACTCATAAGATTGCAGAAAGATGTCATGTGGAAATCGAATTTGGGGTGACAAAACTTCCCAAGTATGACGTGCCGGAAGGCTATACTTCCTGGGAATACCTGAACAAGCTCTGTTTTGAGGGACTTGAGGAACGCTATCAGCCTGTTACCCGGGAACTTTGGGAACGCCTTGACTATGAGCTTTCTACTATTAAAAACATGGGTTATGTGGATTATTTCCTTATTGTATGGGATTTTATCAAATATGCCCGTGACAATGACATTATGGTAGGGCCGGGGCGGGGCTCTGCGGCAGGAAGTCTTGTGGCCTATACTCTGGGAATTACCCAGCTTGACCCCATCCGTTATGACCTTCTTTTTGAGAGATTTCTGAATCCGGAACGAGTTTCCATGCCTGATATTGACGTGGACTTCTGCTTTGAGAGAAGGCAGGAGGTCATTGATTATGTTGTTCGGAAATATGGAAAAGACCGGGTGGTTCAGATTGTAACCTTTGGAACACTGGCTGCCAGAGGTGTGATCCGTGACGTTGGCAGGGTTCTTGATTTGCCTTATGCTCAGGTAGACGCCATTGCCAAAATGATTCCACAGGAATTGAATATTACAATAGACAAGGCTCTTCAGATGAATCCTGAGCTTCGCAAAGCTTATGAAGAGCAGGAGGATATCCACGGGCTGATCGATACGGCAAAACGTCTGGAGGGGCTTCCAAGGCATACGTCCATGCATGCGGCAGGTGTGGTGATCAGCCAGAAGGATGTGGATGAGTACGTACCTTTATCCAGAGCGCAGGACGGCTCTATTACCACACAGTTTACTATGACTACACTGGAAGAACTGGGACTTCTGAAAATGGATTTCCTGGGGCTTCGTACGCTGACTGTCATTCAGAATGCTGTTCATCAGATCGAGAGGACAACTGGAAAACTTCTGGATATGCAGCAGATCGATTACAATGATAAAAAGGTTCTGGATTCTCTGGGGACAGGAAGATCAGACGGTGTGTTTCAGCTGGAAAGTGCGGGAATGAAAAACTTCATGAAGGAGCTGAAGCCGCAAAGCCTTGAGGACGTGATCGCCGGTATTTCCCTTTACCGTCCGGGTCCAATGGACTTTATCCCTCAGTATATCCGGGGCAAAAACCGACCGGATACCATCAGTTATGACTGCTCTCAGCTGGAACCCATTCTGAAACCTACTTACGGTTGTATTGTGTATCAGGAGCAGGTTATGCAGATCGTCCGGAATCTGGCTGGTTACACTCTGGGACGAAGCGATCTTGTGCGCCGCGCCATGTCAAAGAAAAAGGCTTCTGTTATGGAAAAAGAGCGGCAGAATTTTGTGTACGGAAATCAGGAGGAAGGAGTTCCAGGCTGTATTGCCAATGGGATTCCGGAAAAAGTAGCCAATAAGATTTATGATGACATGATCGATTTTGCAAAATATGCGTTTAATAAATCTCATGCGGCAGCTTATGCTGTGGTTTCCTATCAGACTGCTTATCTGAAGTATTATTATCCGGTAGAATTTATGGCGGCGCTTATGACGTCTGTAATAGAAATGCCCAATAAGGTTTCTGAGTATATTCAGGTATGCCGCCAGATGAATATCAGGATTCTTCCTCCTGATGTAAACAGAGGTATCTATGGTTTTTCTGTAGATAATGGAGCAATCCGCTATGGACTTTCTGCCATCAAGAGCGTGGGGCGGCCTGTGATCGAGGCTCTTGTGGAGGAACGTGAAAACAGAGGCCCGTATCTGTCGCTGAAGGATTTTATTCGGAGGCTGACAGGAGTTGTGAATAAAAGGGCTATAGAGAATTTTATCAAAGCAGGAGCAGTTGACTGTCTGGAAGGCAACCGAAGACAGAAAATGACCGTTTACGCACAGATCGTGGACAGTATTGCCCAGGACAAAAAGAATACCGTTGCCGGACAGATGAGCCTTTTTGACTTTGCGGAAGAGGATGTAAAAAAAGATTTTGAGATCCGTATGCCTGATGTGGGAGAATATGATAAGGATACCCTGCTTTCCTATGAAAAGGAGGTTCTTGGTATTTACCTCAGCGGACATCCTCTGGAGCGTTACAGCAGTATGATGGAAAAAATGATCTCTGCAAAAACAACGGATTTCCAGGCGGATGAAGAAGGCGGGATCCCAGGGATCCCAGACGGTCAGAAAGTGATCGTAGGCGGAATGATCGCGGATAAAACAATCAAATATACAAAAACTAGCAAGGTCATGGCGTTTTTTACCCTGGAAGATCTGGTGGGAACAGTAGAAGTTGTTGTTTTCCCCAGAGATTATGAAAAATGGCAGAAATATCTGAATGAGGATGCAAGAGTCTTTGTTCAGGGACATGTGGATGCAGGTGATGACAGGGCGTCCAAGCTGATTCTGGAAAAAGTACGTTCCTTTGACGAAATGCCAAAAGAAGTATGGATCCAGTTTAAGGACAGGGATGATTATGGAAAAAATGAGGAAGAGCTTCTGAGAAATCTGCGTTCGGTGCCGGGAAAGAGCAGTGTTGTGATCTATCTGAAGGATGTCAATGCCATGAAGAGGCTTCCGGCAGGATATCACGTGCAGATCACGGATTCCTGGACAGAAGAGATGAAGGCAAAATATGGCAGCTCCAATGTTAAAGTTGTGGAAAGAGTATTGAAAAACTTTTGAAAATGTGGAAAATCCAATATTTTTGATATGCTGTGATACTAGAATGATACCAGAACATTCCCTGAAAATAAGGTTGACTTTTTACTCAGAATAGCATATGCTAACAGTAGCTAAGAAATGAGATAATCAAGCATGAGCAAAAAACGAAAACCCCGGAAGTCTCGACCACTTCCGGGGTTTTCTGTTCCATTTATGTAAGGCGGCTTAGACCTTTAGGCTGTTACTGCCTTTTGTTTCTGTCCAGCCATTTGCAGATATAGTAGCTGGCTATACCTGCTGTGACAGAAACAAGAAATGAGATAATGATTTCAAACATGAACAGCACCTCCTTCCTGCTGGAGGTTCGGCAGCAATAAAATTATATCACAGCACACATGAGAATGATACGCAAAACTTTAAGGTCTGTTGGCTTGTACAGTTGGAAGTATATTACCTTATTTTTTGTTTTGGATCAAAATAATCAGCATTGCAAAAACATAATGTTTAAGGCGAAAAATTCATACTTACTTTTGGAAAGAGTATTGAAAAACTTCTGAAAATGCTATAAACTATAAACCGAATATGTGTAAAACAGATGGGGTTTTTTGCGCCGAAAGCAGAAAATCCGGAAGATGGAGGAATGAAATCATGGCAGAAAAAACGATAAAAACCATCGGTGTACTGACCAGTGGAGGAGATGCGCCGGGAATGAATGCTGCGATCCGTGCTGTTGTAAGAAGAGGACTGAGCAGCGGATTAAATGTAAAGGGTATTTATAAAGGATATAATGGTCTGTTAAATGAAGAAATTGTAGATATGTCTGCCAAAGATGTGTCTGATACAATTGAGCGCGGCGGTACAATCCTGTATACTGCACGCTGTTCAGAATTCCGTACAGCAGAGGGACAGCAGCGCGGCGCTGAGATCTGCAGAAAGCATGGAATCGATGGTCTTGTTATTATCGGTGGAGACGGTTCTTTTGCAGGAGCTCAGAAACTTGCAAATCTTGGAATCAACACAATCGGCGTACCGGGAACCATTGACCTGGATATTGCATGTACCGAATACACAATTGGCTTTGATACAGCTGTAAATACAGCAATGGAAGCTATTGACAAGGTGCGTGATACTTCTACCTCTCATGAGAGATGCAGTATCATTGAGGTTATGGGACGTAACGCAGGCTACC
The DNA here is from genome assembly GCF_000433815.1 of Blautia sp. CAG:257. Lineage (NCBI taxonomy): Bacteria > Bacillati > Bacillota > Clostridia > Lachnospirales > Lachnospiraceae > Blautia > Blautia sp. CAG:257. The sequence goes on along the minus strand of NZ_HF998981.1, from coordinate 8,909 downwards.
TTGCAATGTGGTGCGGTATTGCCAATGGCGCAGAGGACGTTCTGATTCCGGAAAAATATGATTATGATGAGCAGAAACTGATCAATAATATTATTGCCAGCCGTAAGGCAGGTAAGAAACATCACATTATTATCAATGCAGAGGGTATCGGTCATTCTGAAGCTATGGCAAAACGTATTGAAGCAGCTACAGGAATCGAGACACGGGCAACTATCCTGGGTCACATGCAGAGAGGCGGAAGCCCTACATGTAAGGACCGTGTATATGCGTCTATGCTGGGTGCGCTTGCAGTCGATCTTCTTGTTGCGGGCAAAAACTGCCGTGTTGTAGGCTATCGTCACGGAGAGTTTGTTGATTTTGATATCAATGAAGCTCTTGCAATGAAAAAAGATGTTTCTCCATATATGTGGGAAATCTGCAATTCACTTTCTCATAACTATGATAAACATGCAAAAAAATAAATAAATTATGATACAACGGAGGCTACCGTCAGGCGGCCTCTATTGTGTATAAAAAGGAGAGTTCCATGATCACCAGTTTACAGAATAATCAGGTAAAAAATATCATTAAACTGAATCAGAAGGCGAAGGCAAGACGGGAACAGGGACTTTTTATTGCAGAAGGCAGAAAGATGTTTCTGGAGGCGCCTCTTCACTGGATTGAAAAGGTTTATGTGTCAGAGACTGTGGAAAAACAGGACACTGAGGTGATGGAAAAAGCTTCCCGGACAGAATGGGAGGCGGTAACAGATTCTGTTTTCAGACAGATGAGTGATACACAGACACCTCAGGGAGTTATGACTGTTCTTCGTAAGCCGTCTTATGAGCCTGAAGATATTCTGAAAGGGAAGAAACCTCTGATCATGGTTCTGGAGGATCTGCAGGATCCGGGAAATGCGGGAACCATTTTCCGTACAGCGGAGGGCGCTGGCGTGGATGGTATTTTTCTTACAAAAACTTGTGTGGATATTACAAATCCCAAAGTGATCCGTGCTACAATGGGATCAGTATACAGAATGCCCTTTGTGTATGTGGAAGATGTGGTATCCCTGAAAGAGATGCTCCGGGACAGGAAAATTCGGTTTTTTGCCGCTCATTTGCAGGGTAAAAATGCCTATCATGAGGAAGACTATACAGGGGGAACTGCTTTTCTCATAGGAAATGAGGGAAAGGGACTGACAGAAGAAGCGGCAGAAGCGGCAGACTGTCTGATACGGATTCCCATGTGCGGTCAGGTGGAATCTCTGAATGCAGCTATGGCTGCCGGGATACTGATGTATGAGGCGGCAAGACAGCGGAGAGGTTAAGCATACCTCTTGAAATGCTTTACGGAAGGGAGGAATTTCATGGAGTTTGTTATGGAACCATTCATGTGGCTTGGAATTGTGGCGCTTTTTCTGGTTATTGAAGCAGTTACTGTGGGACTGACAACCATCTGGTTTGCAGGTGGCGCTTTAGTTGCAGCAGTTGCCTCAGGTCTGGGGGCCAGTCAGGCAGTTCAGTGGATCCTGTTTTTTGCCGTGTCGGTGATACTTCTGATTTTTACCAGACCTCTGGCGGTACGGTATATGAACAGAGGCGTAGAGCGGACTAATGTAAACAGACTGATCGGAGAAAAGGCTGTTGTTATCCAGAAAATCAGTAACCTGGACCAGACCGGACAGGTGAAGGTGGGAGATGTGGAATGGATGGCAAGAACAGAATCTGATGAAATGAAGATTCCGGAAAAGGCAGTGGTGGTGATCAAAGAGGTACAGGGTGTGAAACTTATTGTAGAGGAAGTAAAGGAGGGTTAGTTATGTCATTTCTTGTTTTTATTGTTATTGTAGGAATCATTGCGCTGCTGGTTGCGGCATCCTGCATTAAGATCGTTCCCCAGGCATATGCTATTGTTCTGGAACGTCTTGGCGCATATAAAACAACATGGAATACGGGTATCCATTTTAAAATGCCTTTTATCGAGCGTGTGGCCCGTAAGGTTAATTTAAAGGAGCAGGTAGTGGATTTTCCGCCGCAGCCCGTAATCACCAAAGATAATGTAACAATGCAGATTGACACGGTTGTGTTTTTCCAGATCACAGATCCGAAGCTTTTTGCCTACGGTGTGGAAAATCCGATCATGGCTATCGAAAATCTTTCTGCAACAACACTCCGTAATATTATCGGTGATATGGAACTGGATGAGACACTGACTTCCCGTGAAGTGATCAATACCAGAATGCGGGCGTCTCTTGATGTGGCTACAGACCCATGGGGTATTAAGGTCAACCGAGTAGAACTGAAAAACATCATTCCTCCCGCAGCAATCCAGGATGCAATGGAAAAACAGATGAAGGCAGAGCGTGAACGCCGTGAAGCGATCCTTATTGCAGAGGGCGAAAAGAGATCTACGATCCTTGTGGCGGAAGGTAAAAAACAGTCTGCGATCCTTGACGCAGAGGCAGAGAAGCAGGCGGCTATCCTTCGCGCCGAGGCACAGAAGGAGCGTATGATCCGTGAAGCTGAAGGTCAGGCTGAGGCAGTTCTTAAAGTTCAGAATGCCAATGCAGAAGGTATCCGAATGATCCGTGAAGCAGGAGCCGATCAGGCAGTTCTTACTCTGAAAAGTCTGGAAGCGTTTACAAAGGCTGCAGACGGCAGAGCAACAAAGATCATTATTCCTTCCGAAATCCAGGGACTGGCAGGTCTTGCCACATCTCTGAAGGAATTTGTTACAGATGATAAAAAAGAGCTTCTGGAGAAAATAGTTCCGGATCAGGAATGATCTGAATTTTTTACAGGAGCAATCAGATAAAAGAGGAGAGGTTATTATGAATTTAAAGGGACGGAATTTCCTGACACTGAAGGATTTTACACCGGATGAGATCCGCTATCTTATTGATCTGGCAGCAGATCTGAAAGCAAAGAAAAAGGCCGGAGAGCTTCATGAGTATTACAAAGGAAAAAATATTGCGCTTATTTTTGAAAAAACAAGTACAAGAACCAGATGTGCTTTTGAAGTAGCTGCTCATGATCTTGGTATGGGAAGCACGTATCTGGATCCTTCAGGCTCCCAGATCGGCAAAAAAGAAAGTATTGCAGACACAGCCAGAGTTCTTGGCAGAATGTACGATGGAATTGAGTACAGAGGCTTTGGACAGGAAATTGTTGAGGAGCTTGCCGCTCATGCGGGAGTACCGGTATGGAACGGTCTGACCAATGAGTATCACCCGACACAGATGCTGGCTGATATGCTTACTATCCGCGAGCACTTTGGGGAACTGAAAGGAATCCGTCTTGTATACATGGGAGATGCCCGTTATAATATGGGAAATTCTCTTATGATCGCCTGCGCGAAGCTGGGAATGCACTTTGTTGCCTGCACCACTGAAAAATATTTCCCAAATAAGGAGCTTGTAGAGCTTTGCCGCACCTATGCTGCAGAGTCAGGCGGAAGTATTACCCTTACAGAAAATGTAGAAGAGGGAACCAGAAATGCAGATGTAATTTATACAGATGTATGGGTATCCATGGGAGAGCCTGATGAGGTATGGGAAGAGCGCATTCGTGATCTGACTCCTTATAAGGTAACAAAGGAAGTTATGAAAAATGCCGGAGAGAAGGCAATTTTCCTTCACTGTCTTCCTGCTTTTCATGATCTTAAAACAAAGATCGGAAAGGAAATGGGCGAACGCTTTAATCTGACAGACATGGAGGTAACTGACGAGGTGTTTGAATCCTCACAGTCTCTTGTATTTGACGAGGCAGAGAACCGTATGCATACGATTAAAGCTGTAATGGTTGCAACTCTGGGAGAGCCGGAGAACAGATAATGTATGATCAGGAAACAATTTTAAAAGAAATCAGGACAAAATGGGCGGGCAAAACCGTCCATTTTGCAAAAGAAACAGATTCTACCAATGAATGGGCAAAAAGACTGTCTCAGGAAGGCGCGCCTCATGGAACGCTGGCTGTGGCAGAATTTCAGAGCGCGGGCAAAGGCCGTCTGGGAAGACGCTGGCAGGCGCCGGAAGGAAGTTCTGTTATGATGTCTCTTCTTCTGAAGCCTGAGTTTGAACCCGGGTACGCCTCAATGCTGACTGTAGTGATGGGGCTGAGCGTAGCTCAGGCAATGCAGAAAACCGGAATAGAGGTTTCGATTAAGTGGCCTAATGATGTGGTAATGTCCCGAAGAAAAATCTGTGGAATTCTTACAGAAATGGGATTGAACGGGACTAAGATACGGGAAGTTGTTATTGGTGTGGGGATTAACGTGAATTTAAAAGAAATACCGTCTGAGCTTCAGGACAAAGCGACTTCTCTTTATCTGGAAACCGGAAAGACATATGACCGGATTCAGATTCTGGCTCAGGTGCTGGAATGTTTTGAAGAAAATTATGAGACGTTTATCCGGACCTGCAGCCTTTCCGGAATGGTGGAAGAATATAATAAGCTTCTGGCAAACAGGAATCAGCCTGTCCGTATTCTTGATCCGAATCAGCCCTGGGAGGGAACGGCCCTGGGAATTAATGAACAGGGAGAGCTTCTGGTAAAGGACGAACAGGGTACAATACAGACCGTCCGTGCCGGCGAGGTGTCGGTAAGAGGTTTGTACAGCTATGTGTAATGTTGTTTTCAGATGCATACAGAAGAGACATATTCTGTAAATGGTACAGGGATAAGTCATTACTGCTCACACGGTACTATTCCGTCAGGTGTTTTGGCATGTATTGCCAAAATCCCCAGACATACAGGGCAAAATGTCACCATCGAGAGTGAGTTGGAATGTATTTTGACCAGGTTACTGTGAACGCTAACGAAATAAGAGAAACATCAGGAGGAATATTCAGGAATGTATCAGGATAAAATTGTGCTCTGCGGCGCCAGCGCTTATGAGCAGAAGTATTATTTTAATCAGGATTTCAGTTCTCTGCCGGATGCGGTAAAACAGGAACTGCAGATTATGTGTGTTCTTTATACAGAGGATATCGGAGGAATTCTGACACTGGAGTTTGATGAAGAGGGAAATCTTCAGTTTAAGACAGAGGCGCTTGATGCAGATGCCATGTATGATGAAATCGGAAGCGTTTTAAAGATCAAGCAGCTTCAGAGCGAAAAAAGAGAGCTTCTGGAATCTCTGGAAATGTATTACCGCGTATTTTTCCTTGGGGAAGCGCCGGAGGATGAGAAAACAGAAGATAAATCCGAAGATTCAGAGGGAAAAGCTGTGGATTCTGTGGAAAACGGAGACTGATTTATGGATATGATGTGGAAAATCGGTCAGGTTGAAATAGAAAATCCTTTTGTGCTGGCACCCATGGCAGGGGTAACGGATCTTCCGTTTCGCAGACTTTGCAAGGAACAGGGGGCAGGTCTTCTCTGTACAGAAATGGTCAGTGCAAAAGCAATTTCTTTTCATAATAAAAATACAGCGGCTCTTATGGAGATCGACCCTTCAGAGCATCCTGTGTCTCTTCAGCTTTTTGGCAGTGAACCGGAGCTGATGGCTGAGGTGGCAAAAAGTATTGAAGATCAGCCTTTTGATATTCTGGACATTAATATGGGCTGTCCGGTTCCGAAGGTTGTAAATAATGGAGAGGGTTCTGCTCTTTTGAAAAATCCGGAACTGATCAGAAAAATCGTGACTGCTGTTTCCGGCGCGGTTAAAAAGCCTGTAACAGCAAAAATGAGAATCGGGTTTGAAGGATTTCCTGTAGATCCGGTAGAAATTGCAAAGATCATGGAAGATTCCGGTGCAGCCGCCATTGCAGTCCACGGAAGAACAAGACAGCAGTATTATTCCGGACATGCAGACTGGGATACAATACGCAGAATCAAGGAAGCAGTTTCGGTTCCGGTAATTGGAAACGGAGATGTGGATTCCCCGGAAAAAGCAGAAGCTTTGCTGAAAGAAACCGGATGCGACGCTGTGATGATCGGGCGGGCAGTTCGCGGAAATCCCTGGATTTTCAGAGAAATGAACCATTATTTTTCTACAGGGGAAAAGCTCGGGCGGCCATCCGCTGAGGAAATCCGGGAAGTGATACTGCGTCACGCACGCTGGCAGATCGAGAAAAAAGGAGAGTTTACAGGAATCCGGGAAATGAGAAAGCATGTGGCCTGGTATACGGCTGGCATGAGACACAGCGCCGGGCTCAGAAGAGAGTCAAATCTTATTTCCAGCTATCAGGAGCTGGAAGTGCTTCTGGACCGCATGACAGAACAGAATCTGGGAAATAATCTGCAATAAAAAACGCCGGATTTTTGCCTGAAACAGGGGAGAATCGGGCGCTTTTCCGCTTGACAACAGAGATATATTTGGGTATAATACTGAAATTGTGAATATCCTAGAATAAGACTGCCTTTTGGGCGGTATTACGTATCTGGGAGCTGATGTCCAATAGTCTACGGATATTGAAAGGGAGTAAGGTAATATGGAAGAAAAGAAAAACTTACTAACCTATGCAGGACTTAAAAAGTTAGAGGAAGAGCTGCATGATTTAAAGGTAGTAAAAAGAAAAGAAGTAGCTGAAAAAATCAAAGAAGCCAGAGAGCAGGGCGATCTTTCGGAAAATGCAGAGTATGATGCAGCGAAAGATGAACAGAGAGACATCGAAGCACGTATTGAAGAAATTGAAAAAATACTGAAGAATGCAGAAGTCGTTGTTGAGGACGAGGTGGATCTGGACCGTATCAGCGTAGGCTGTAAGGTAAAAGTCCATGACTATGACTTTGAAGAAGATATGGAATTAAAAATCGTAGGTTCCACAGAGGCAAACAGCCTGGAAGGCAAAATCTCCAATGAGTCTCCGGTAGGAAAAGCGCTGATCGGCGCTCATACAGGGGATATTGTGGAAGTTGAAATGCCTGCGGGAATCATGAAGTACAAAGTTCTGGAAATCCAGCGCAACGTGTAGCGAGGAAGGAAAGAAAGCACGAACGAAGTGAGTATTTTCTTTCACCCGAGCGTACATCGACGAAATAGGAAGTCCGCAAGGACGTTTTCCTGCGAAGCAGGGAAATTTCGGAGATGAGAGGAAGGAAGAAAAGCACGAAGGAAGCAAACGCAGAATATTTACAAAAACAAGGAGGCACGGAAGTGGCAGAGCAGAAGAAGCAGCAGGAACAGGATCTGAACCAGTTGCTGAAGGTACGCCGGGAAAAACTGGCAGATCTGCAGGCAAACGGGAAAGATCCCTTCAAAATCGTAAAATATGATGTGACACATCATAGCCAGGAAATTAAAGATCATTTTGATGAGCTTGAAAGTCAGACAGTTACAATAGCGGGCCGTATGATGTCCAAACGTGTAATGGGAAAAGCTTCTTTTTGTCATGTACAGGATCTGGAGGGAAGCATCCAGTCTTATGTGGCAAGAGACAGCCTGGGAGAAGAAGCTTATAAAGATTTCAAAAAACTTGACGTAGGTGATGTGATCGGCATCAGAGGAGAGGTTTTCCGCACAAAAACAGGCGAGATCTCTATTCATGCTGCAGAGGTTACTCTTCTGTCCAAGAGCCTCCAGATTCTTCCGGAGAAATTCCACGGTCTGACAAACACAGATCTTCGTTATCGTCAGAGATATGTGGATCTTATCATGAATCCGGAAGTAAAGGATACATTTATCAAACGTTCCAAAATCTTAAGCGCTATCCGTACTTATCTGGCAGGCGAAGGATTTATGGAAGTGGAAACTCCTATGCTTGTTTCCAATGCAGGCGGAGCCGCTGCAAGACCTTTTGAAACACATTTCAATGCACTTGACGAGGATCTGAAGCTCCGTATTTCTCTGGAGCTTTATCTGAAACGCCTTATTGTAGGCGGACTTGAAAAAGTATATGAGATCGGACGTGTATTCCGTAATGAGGGTCTTGATACCCGTCACAATCCGGAGTTTACACTGATGGAGCTTTATCAGGCATATACAGATTATCACGGCATGATGGATCTGACAGAAAATCTTTACCGTTATGTTGCCCAGGCAGTTCTGGGAACAACAAAGATTTCCTATAACGGAATTGAGATGGATCTGGGCAAGCCGTTTGAAAGAATTACCATGCTTGATGCTGTTAAAAAGTATTCAGGTGTTGATTTCAATGAGATCCATACCCTGGAAGAAGCAAGAGCAGCAGCGGACGAGCATCATGTACAGTATGAGGAGCGCCATAAGAAGGGCGATATCCTGAATCTCTTCTTTGAGGAGTTTGTAGAGGATCATCTGATCCAGCCTACCTTTGTTATGGATCATCCGGTGGAGATTTCTCCGCTTACAAAGAAAAAACCGGAAAATCCGGATTATGTAGAGCGTTTTGAGTTCTTTATGAACGGATGGGAAATGGCAAATGCATATTCCGAGCTGAACGATCCTATTGACCAGCGCGAGCGTTTTAAAGCTCAGGAAGAGCTTCTGGCGCAGGGAGATGAGGAAGCAAACACAACAGATGAAGACTTTATGCATGCTCTGGAGCTTGGTATGCCTCCTACAGGCGGAATCGGCTTCGGAATCGACCGTATGTGCATGCTTCTTACTGACAGTCAGGCGATCAGAGACGTGCTGCTTTTCCCGACAATGAAGTCCTTAGATGGTGTAAATAAGAAAAATGATGTAAATAATACAGCTTCTGAAGCACCTGAAAAAAATGTAAAAACTGAGTCTGAAAAGATTGATTTTTCTAAGGTAAAGGTAGAGCCTTTATTTGAGGAATTTGTTGATTTTGATACATTCAGTAAGTCAGATTTCCGTGCAGTAAAGGTTAAAGAGTGTGTTGCAGTACCGAAGTCAAAGAAACTGTTACAGTTTACTCTTGATGACGGAACAGGCACAGACAGAACCATTTTAAGCGGTATTCACGCTTATTATGAGCCTGAAGAACTGGTTGGAAAGACGCTTATCGCTATCACAAATCTTCCACCGAGAGCTATGATGGGCAT
>NZ_HF998980.1:0-1321 GCF_000433815.1 Blautia sp. CAG:257 | reverse complement strand
CATTTATTCCAAGATGATGCATGTCAAGAAAGATATAGAGTAAGGATAAAATATGACGACTGTACTTCATGACACTTAAACCATACTTTTTCGTACTGAGAGATTCAAGAAAACGGTCTATTTCACTCAAAGTAATCTTTTGCTGGTTCTCCGTACCTGTAATGATACTGTTATCGTTAAGACTAACAATCTGAGGAATCATCAACTTATTCAAGGCAATTGCCAATCCGTCACTACACAATCCTTTCGAAGAACAGTAGCGTAAAAATACACGGATCTGATCTTCATAAACATCTTTTGACTTTGAAGAACGATGATAATCATCAGCATGAAAATCTAACAATAGCTCGTAGTTTAACTGCGAGATACTGGTAATTGCACGTTTCTGGAGATAGTATAAAAATCTTGAACAGGAAATCCTGTACCGGCCATCTCCATATACATGTTGGTCATTATTAATAAAATCATCCAGTTCTTCTTGCAGTTCTGGAATAAGCATCGTATAGGCTGATGCATGTGGGCCAAGATGATCTGGCGAAACAGTACCAGATATGTAGACATCTTCCAGCTGATAAATACAGAGCCTTCTGCTCGTATACATCCTGTAAGTCCAAGCATTTTGGTTGTTTTCCAACCATGCCAAGGACTCTGATAAAGTATACGATGTATGAGTACTGGCGAGATATCTTCGGAGTTCCTTATAGCAAATGCGATGAGCACTTATGACAGATGCACTATAGCCATTTGTTTTCAGGAATTCCATAACAAGATTTACATGAATATCGTATTGATCCATAAAGAACCACCTCCTATATTTGATGGTTTTATTATGGAATATTTTTCTCGTTTTTGTTATCCCCATTTTAGGATATGAATTACCAGCTGTTAAACTACTTTCGGCAAAAGATGAGGATAAAAATAAACTGAGGATAAACTGAGTTATCTTCATATATGAATAACTCAGTGAGAATGCAATTCGTCCATTCGCAGTAGGCCGGAAGAACTGGCTCTTCAGCAATTCCGTTGACGGAGCGAATGCCAGTGCGGTAGTCTACACAATGGTTGAGATGGCAAAAGCATACGATCTGAATATTTATGGATACCTCAAATTTTTACTGGAGCACCGGCCAAGTAAAGATATGACCGATGAACAGCTGGCAGAGCTGGCACCTTGGAGTAAAAAGCTCCAATCTATCAAAAATCGCATGTGAATTATAGTGAATTACTCCAACTCGCAAAGGGCTGGGGTAATTTTAAATTTTACCGCATTAATATTTGGCGCTTACGCTCCGCCGCACCGTAATATTCACATGGTCAGATC
>NZ_HF998979.1:0-6106 GCF_000433815.1 Blautia sp. CAG:257 | reverse complement strand
TTATGCCTACTTTAAAAACTAAGTGGTGTCATTGATGTTTTGTGGGATTCTATTCTTATTTAGGGACAGCTACCAGAATAGGGATTGATCGTAAATTACATTAGAGAACTATTGATGAGCAAATTTGAAAAAGTGCGCAAAATCCTCAAAAATTTGTCTTTATAAGATGCGCATATAGAGCTTGATATTTCTTTTATGCTTGTATATGATAGATTCGATTCTATTGTGCAAAATTCTATATTTACTGATTTATAGTTAGAGAATATAAATTTTTATGAGTAAAATGTCATCAAAGATTTTATAGTTATGAAGCAGTAAAATTTATAAATGTGTAAGTATCAGATTTTTAAAAGTGAAAGTTATAATATGCATTGCGGCATATATAAAAGAATTATTAAATTTATATATGACATACAAAGATTAATCAGCGAAAATTTTACGTCCTTTATGTCACTTTTTTAGATTTCATATTTATAGCTGTAAATGCAAACATTTGAAAATGTACACAAATCTTCGTTGTTTGTCTTTATGAGACGTATATATAGAGGTTGACATTTCATTGTGTTCTCATATCACAGATTTTATTATACAAAATTTGTTTTTCATTTTTCTTTAACAACATATAAGCTTTAATGAATCTTTTTTGCTGTATATTACGGAGCTCTTTATTTACAAACGGATACTTGTTTATTTATAGGTGAGTAGGAAATATTGAATTATAAACCGTGCCAGAAAAGTACAAATCTATCTGCCTTAGGTATTCTGCTGTAAAAGAGCAAATTTGAAAAGAGCACAAGCTTTTTTGCTGATTTGTTCTGTCCATGTGAGACTTACATGCTGAGATTAACGATTTTTATGCCCGTATATTGCAGACTCTATTGTGAAAAAATTGGTATTTGTTCAGTTATGGTATTCTGAATAAATTATGATTAAGCAATGATAAAAAATATTTTCTTAAAGTGTATAAAATTGTTGAATATTAACAATAATTAATTTAGAGAGTTTCCTAAAATTTAATGTTTCACGTGAAACATAGAGTGGAACAATACATATAAAAGTGCTATAATGAAAATATCTCTATAATCCCTCAAAAGGAGGAAGAAAATTGGGAAGAATAATAGCGGTAGCTAACCAAAAAGGTGGGGTTGGCAAATCAACAACAGCCATCAATCTGTCAGCCTGCCTTGCGGAAAAAGGGAAAAAAGTTTTAGCAATAGATATTGATCCGCAGGGAAATACAACCAGTGGCCTGGGAGTTGATAAAAATACAGTGGAGAACACGCTGTATGAGCTTTTGCTGGGACAGGCAGATGCAAAAAGTACAATTGTTAAAAACGTAGTGGAAAATTTGGATTTAATTCCATCCAATGTGAATTTGTCAGGTGCGGAAATAGAACTGATTGGCGTAGATGATAAAGAGTATATTTTAAAAAGAATAACGGACAAAATACGCAGAAAATATGACTATATTATTATGGATTGTCCGCCATCTTTAAATATGCTGACCATTAACGCTTTAACAGCAGCTACATCGGTTCTTGTGCCAATACAGTGTGAATATTATGCTTTGGAGGGTTTATCTCAGCTGATACATACAATTGATCTGGTAAAAGAAAGATTAAACAAACGTCTTGTTATGGAAGGCGTTGTGTTTACTATGTATGATGCCAGAACAAACTTATCTTTGCAGGTAGTGGAAAATGTTAAGGATAATCTTCAGCAGAATATTTATAAGACAATTATTCCCAGGAATGTAAGACTTGCGGAAGCCCCCAGTTATGGACAGCCAATCACTATTTATGACTCACGCTCCGCAGGAGCAGAAAGCTATCGTTTGTTAGCAGAAGAAGTAATAAACAGGGAGGGTGAATGATGGCAGTAAAAAAATCTGGGCTTGGAAGAGGTCTTGATGCGCTTTTTCCGGAAAAGTCTGTTCCTTCAAAATCAGGAGCAAAGGATACAAAAGAAAAAACAGCAGTTCATCCTGTGAAAACCTCTGAAAAGAAAGAAGAAAAAACAGCAGGCGGTCCAGTAATTGTAAAAATCTCAAAAGTGGAGCCAAATCGTGAACAGCCACGTAAAAAGTTTGATGAGGATGCATTATTGGAGTTATCTGAATCAATAAAACAATATGGAATTTTGCAGCCGCTTCTTGTATCTGATAAGAAGAGCTATTTTGAGATCATAGCTGGTGAAAGACGTTGGAGAGCTGCAAAAATGGCTGGATTAAAAGAAGTTCCTGTTGTAATAAAAGAGTTTTCAGATCAGGAGATTGTTGAAATTTCTCTGATTGAAAATATACAGAGAGAAGATTTGAATCCGGTAGAAGAGGCTCAGGCATATAAGCGTTTAATTGAAGAATTTCATTTAAAACAGGATGAGATTGCGGAACGGGTTTCAAAGAGCCGGACAGCAGTAACAAATTCTCTTCGTCTTTTGAAACTTTCACCGCGGGTTCAGGAAATGGTTGTGGATGAAATGATATCTGCCGGACATGCCCGTGCAATTCTGGGGATTTCTGACTTTGAAACACAAGAAATGATCGCTTTAAAAGTATTTGATCATAAACTGAGTGTTCGTGAGACAGAAGCTCTTGTGCGGAAGATTTTGAAACCTTCACGTCAGAAAGAGACAGTTTCAAACTCAGCAGAGGATGCTGTTTACGAAAGTCTGGAAGAAAAAATGAAAGGAATCACAGGTACAAGAGTATTTATTCACAGAAAGAAGAATAATAAAGGAAAAATAGAAATCGAGTATTACTCCAGAGAAGACCTGGAACGGATCATTGATCTGTTTGAGTCTATTGGATAAAAGGGGGATCAGATCATATGAGTGCTATTTTTGAAAATATAGGAATTGATCCCGGAATTATTATTATCATACTTTTGATTATTGTAATTATTTTGATTGGAAGTATGATAAGCTATAGTTTGAGACTGAGCAGGCTGGAGAGAAAATATAAGATGTTTATGAAGGGCAGCGATGCACAGTCACTGGAAAAGACATTTATGAGAAAATTTGCACAGATTGACCGGCTCTATGAGGCAAAGGAAAATCATGAGCAGACAATAAAGTCGATTGTCAAAAATTTCAGAGTGATCTTCAGCAAGTATGGAGTAGAAAAATACGATGCTTTTGATGACGTAGGCGGCAAACTCAGCTTTGCGCTTGCTCTTCTTGATAAAGAAAATACAGGTCTGATCTTAAATGCGGTTCACAGTCGCGATAACTGCTTCCTTTATCTGAAGGAAATTGTAAAAGGTGAATCTTATGTAATGCTCAGCCAGGAAGAAGTTGAGGCATTAAGAAAAGCTGTCAATTTTGGACTGGGAGAACTGGAAGAGGATGAAACTGACAAATTAAATTAAAAGTTAAATTTTGAGGAGGAAAATCATGTTAGATATCAAGTTTGTAAGAGAAAATCCGGAGATCGTAAAACAGAATATAAGGAATAAATTCCAGGACAGCAAGCTGGAACTGGTAGACAAGGTTCTGGAGCTGGACAAAGAAAACAGAGCCATTAAGCAGGAGGTTGAGGCGTTAAGAGCTGAGAGAAATAAAATTTCCAAACAGATTGGCGCTCTGATGGGACAGGGAAAACGCGAAGAGGCAGAGGAAATTAAAAAGCAGGTGGCTGCTTCCGGAGCACGTATTGATGAACTTTCTGCAAGAGAAAAAGAAGTAGAAGAAGAGCTTCTGAAGGATATGATGGTAATTCCGAATATCATTGATCCTACAGTACCTATTGGAAAAGATGACAGTGAAAACGTTGAGGTTGAAAAATTCGGAGAGCCGGTTGTTCCTGATTTTGAGATCCCGTATCACACAGAAATCATGGAAAACTTTGATGGAATTGATCTGGACAGTGCCAGAAGAGTTGCAGGAAACGGATTTTATTATCTGATGGGAGATATTGCCAGACTTCACTCCGCAGTAATTTCCTATGCCCGTGATTTTATGATCAACAGAGGATTTACCTACTGTGTACCGCCTTTTATGATCCGCAGCAACGTGGTAACAGGTGTAATGAGCTTTGCGGAAATGGATGCTATGATGTATAAAATTGAGGGTGAAGATCTTTACCTTATTGGAACAAGTGAGCATTCTATGATCGGTAAATTTATTGACCAGATCATTCCGGAGCAGGAGCTTCCAAAAACTCTTACCAGCTATTCCCCATGCTTCCGTAAAGAAAAAGGAGCTCATGGTCTTGAGGAAAGAGGCGTTTATCGCATTCACCAGTTTGAGAAGCAGGAAATGATTGTTGTATGCAAGCCAGAAGACAGCAAAATGTGGTTTGAAAAATTATGGCAGAATACAGTTGATCTGTTCCGTTCTCTGGATATTCCGGTTCGTACACTGGAATGCTGCTCCGGCGATCTGGCTGATCTGAAAGTGAAATCCATAGACGTAGAGGCATGGTCTCCAAGACAGAAGAAATACTTTGAAGTAGGAAGCTGCTCCAACCTTGGCGATGCTCAGGCTCGTCGTCTGAAGATCCGTGTCAATGGTGAGGATGGAAAGAAATATCTTGCTCATACATTAAATAATACAGTAGTAGCACCGCCGAGAATGCTGATTGCTTTCCTTGAAAACAATCTGAATGCAGATGGTTCTGTAAACATTCCGGAAGCACTTCAGCCATACATGGGCGGTATGAAAAAGATTGAGAAAAAGACCCGTGCATAAAACGGGTATGGAGGTGTTTTTGTGCACAGTTATCTGAGGGCGGTTGGTTTTTCCAAAGTCAGAAGCAGGGAAGAGATAAAAGAAATTATCGGAGATACTGTAAGGAACTATGATGAAAAAATAGCTGTTGAAGGTCATCCGGATGGCATTTTTACAGAGTTTTCAAAGAATTATGGATGTGACTGCGGTATTACAGTGTGTGGTCAGTATGACGAATATAATCGTTTTCATGTGGATTACTATTTCCCGTTTTTCAGAGGAACCGGAATTACCACCCAGGAGCAGGTAACTGTGGAAAGACATCTGGACAGAGAGTCATTTGCAGGAGCCTGTGATGACCTGAGAATAGGAATTACTTTGATTTTTTATCTTCAGAATGCTGCAGAATATCTACAGGAAAAGGGAAAAGAGAATCTGGGTGCACAGCCGGTGACTTTGACTGGACTTGCAGAAGAAGGACGGGTTTTACTTCCTGCAATGAAAGATAAAGAAGCAGTAAAAGTGGAAAAAGAGGTTATGAAAAACAGAAGCAATCTGATTGCAGCTGCCAGAGATGGAGACGAAGAAGCAATGGAAAGTCTTACAATGGAGGATATGGATACATACTCCATGATTTCTCAGAGAATTGCAACAGAGGATCTTTTTTCCATAGTAGAATCCTATTTTATGCCATATGGAATTCAGTGCGATCAGTACAGTATTCTGGGAGAAATTCTGGATGTTCATACATTCAAAAATATTTTGACAGGAGAAGAAATTGTACAGATGACTGTCGAATGCAATAATATGCAGTTTGATGTCTGTATTAACAGAGAAGACCTTTTAGGCGAGCCAACTATAGGAAGAAGGCTGAGAGCCAATATCTGGCTTCAGGGACAGGTACATTTTTAGAACAGTAACAATATTTCTAAATTCCTGAAAAATTAATTATACTCTTGTAATTTTAATCAGGATATAGTACAATTTCAATTAGACAATACAGTATACCAGATGGTACATAGATACCATCTGGTATACTGAAAAAGAAAAGGCTTAGACTGATGGATAATTCAGACACTGACTGCGAAAGCAGAAATCATCGAAAAATCTTGATTTTAAGCCCAAAACAGATATTTGTTTCCTTAGTTAAATGGATATAACAAGCGCCTCCTAAGGAGGAACCAAGGTTATCACTTCCTGAAAAAACTTTTGGGTTCAAATCTAGTTAAGAAGAGTAAAAATTGACACGAAGGTGTTACCCTAATAGGTGAGTGCTTTGATGTCACCAACATGAAAAATAATAGTAATTAACAGCTTGAAAAAAGCTGATAATTAAATAAAGGTTGCCATTACCAAAAAGCCGGAAAATCGCGTGTTTTCAAGGGAAAATGGCATTTTGTCTCGTTAGTTAAATGGATATAACATGGTCCTCCTAAGA
>NZ_HF998978.1:0-38067 GCF_000433815.1 Blautia sp. CAG:257 | reverse complement strand
TTATAATAAAGCCATTACATAAACCTGACAGGGATTCCACTCATCCCAAAGAGTCGGAAATATTTCAAATTCTTTAAAGCCAAGGCTTATATAAAATTTATTTGTATTATCATACTGACCCATCTGAACGGTTTTTACCTGTATAAAAGAAAATCCATCTTTAATTGCTTTTTCTCTTGCCTTCATAAACAGCTTCCGCCCTATTCCATGGCGATGAAATTCTTTTAGTACACCCATAACAGCCACTTCTACAGTATCTTTCCCTGTTTGTTTAAGGCAAAGAAAGCCGATTGGTTTTTCTTCCTTTACTGCAGCAAAAAACTGTTGATTTACACTATTCACAATGTATTCTTCCCTTGCCTCAGGAAGACCAAACCAGTCAGGCAAGGCTTCTAATATTGTACGAGATATCATTTCCTTTTCTTTGTTATTTTCAACTTGTATAATCACTTTTCTTTCCTTTATAAATTCAATGCCTCTTTTTCAGTTTAAGACTTCCATAACCTTTTGAAATTTTGACCTGTAGTATTTTTGACTCTCTGGCGATAATTTTTGAAAACTTCTTTTTAGTTTTTCCTTTACAAATTCCTTACCCTCTTCAATTCCCATCCCTTTCTGAACGGAAGTTTATCACCATTATTCCTCTGGCAATTCCATTTCATGGTCCATTTTTACAAACCCGTATTTTTCGTATAAGGCTCTTCCCATATCAGTTGCTTCCAGTGAAATAGCTGTAATCCCCCTCATTTTGATAT
This sequence comes from Blautia sp. CAG:257, assembly GCF_000433815.1. Taxonomy (NCBI): domain Bacteria; kingdom Bacillati; phylum Bacillota; class Clostridia; order Lachnospirales; family Lachnospiraceae; genus Blautia; species Blautia sp. CAG:257. The sequence goes on along the minus strand of NZ_HF998978.1, from coordinate 37,312 downwards.
CTCTGACCAGCATATCCAGTGTTTTACCTGCAATTCCCATTCTTCTGTACTCAGGCTTTGTATACATATTCATTATGTAAGCCTTCCTGCCACTTGAATTATGATACGTAGGCATTACCTGATAAAAACTCACACCGCCAGTCCCTACAAAATGATCTCCGTCAAAAACAAGATACGCAATATGGGAACCGTTATTTAATGCATTTTTATAGTAATTATAAGACTCTCTTTCCACATGACTCATATCCACTGTATCGGAAAGCTGATTAGCTGCTCTCAGTACCTCTGTTCTTGTCTTTGTCAACATGTCTATATCTTGAATGGTTGCTCTCTTGTATGTCAGATTCATATGATATTAGATCCTGTAAAATTCTGTTTGTTGTTGCTGACTGCCTCTGTTGCATTAAAAAACTTATTTTTACTTTATTTTTCTCTATGTACCGGAAATCTGAGTTCCCTCACTTTCCCTCCTTAATAAACCGAATCAGTTCTTCTACATCATCAAATTCATCATAATCACCGACAATTCCCTGACGATGGTATACAACACCATTTTTTTCATTACGTTCCAGGCAATCCAGCAAGGCTTCCTCTCCATATCTTTTGGCAAATAAAGAAAAACCATAAGGCTTTATTTTTGACAGCAGCCCCTTCCTGCATTCTTCATTACAACAGCTATAACAATGAAAATAGCCTTTTTCTATGGAGCATTTTCTGTTTTCACACCAGTCCTTATCCGGGCACTGCCCGGAATCACACCCCTGGCAGCTTACATTTTCGGAACACAAACAACATGCAAGGCCACATCTTGCGATTCCCAGTTCCCTTTTCATAAAATTCCCCCTTTAATATGGCTATTTTTTCTTTTTTTCTTTTGGAGACGGAAGTTCATCATACATGGCCTGAAATAAACCTGCCAGAAATTCCTTATTATCCACTTCGTCAACCAACAGCATCTCTTTCGCCCCATCATAAGGTCTTTCATAAGAAGCTGCAGGCATATAGGAAATTGCTGATTTCACCGGCTTTATCAATAATCTGTCATCATAAATACCTCCGATTATCTTCCCCCGATAGTAAATAATAAATTCTCCCATCATCGCCCGATATGTAATGTCTTCCAGTTCAGATAACTGTTCCAAAATAAACTGCAGATATTCCCTACTTGATGCCATATTTTCCCTCCATGTAAAGTTAAATTGCTATCTGATGAAAATTTCATATCCGATTTTTGTTCCTCTGTATCAGGATTGTATTGTGAAGTATGATAAAAACCACATTTTACAGCCAATGGACAACTCTTCACAGGATTCCAAAAAACATATTAAAATCCGTCAGTCTGCTTTATTTGCTGTAATTTTATCATATCTTTTTGCAATATAAAACAGTAGCTTCTAATTTTTCACCGGCTTTATGAAATGGAGGTTTTCTTAATCTTTGTTATATCCTTTTCGTTAGACTAATTTACTGTATATATTGTCTGCAACCGGTTCACACCATTCATTTAACGTTTCTTCCCCCGGTACCTCAATTGCAAGATGGGAAAACCATTCATCTGGCGCTGCTCCATGCCAGTGCTTTACACCTGCCAAAATGTTGATGCAGTCGCCTGGTTTCATCTCAACCGCTTCTTTTCCATCTTCCTGATAATACCCACGCCCGGCTGTACAGATCAGTATCTGCCCTCCGCCGCTCTTTGCATGGTGGATATGCCAGTTATTTCGGCATCCCGGTTCAAAGGTCACATTAAATACACCTACCTGAGAAGCAGAAACAGGAGCGAGAAAGCTCTTTCCCGAAAAATACTGTGCGTATCCATCGTTCGGTGCCCCTATCGGAAATATCATTTCTCTGGCATGTGCCCTCATTCCTTCATCTTCATATGGTAAATCATCTTCATTCACATCCCATACTTCTTTTGCTAAATGAAATACAGCCCAGCCTTTCGGCCAACCTGCATAAAATGCAACATGCGTAATAATCGCTGCTATTTCTTTTTGAGTTACTCCATGTTCCTTTGCGTTTTTTAAATGAAATTTCAAAGAGGAATCTGTAATACCTGAGGACATAAGCGCCACTACTGTAATAATACTTCTTGTTTTTACATCAATATCCTGATTATTCCAGTTTTCTCCAAAAAGAACATCATCATTAAAATGGGCAAACTGAGGGGCAAATTCTCCTAAAGCATTTCTTCCTGCTGTCTGTACAATTTTTTTCATAGTGTCTCTCTCCAATCCTGCAAAGTTTCTGCCCATTGAGCGATTTCCTGTTTCGTCGCATTATTAAATATCTTTCCTTCTTTCATTATGCTCTTTGGTGCAGAGGGTTTTAATTCTCTTATGGTATTTCCAAATCCGCTTCCACCTGAAGTAGCAAACAAAATAATCTTTTTATCTGAAAAATCATGCTTTTCCAGAAAAGTATTTACAATTGTGGGCGCTACATACCACCAGATTGGAAATCCTAAAATAATCTCATCATAGGCATTGAAATCTGTATCTGTATCCAATACTTCCGGTCTGAATTTCTTATCATTCATCTCCATACTGCTTCTGGATTTTTGATCCATCCAGTCAAGGTCAGCTTTTGTGTAAGGAACCTTTGGTTCAATCTCAAATAAATCTGCTTTTGCACTATTAGCAATCATTTCTGCTACTTTTTTCGTTGTTCCTCCTGCGCTAAAATATGCCACTAATCTTTTTCCCATAATTGTCAATCTCCTTTGCAAAAATAAATGTGCAGAATATTTTCCTATCCCGCACATCTATTTTACAGTTTATGATCTCATTATGTCCAATACTTATATTGTATTCTGTTTTATGCCTTAAAGGCATTGATTTCTTCTATCATCTTATTTACTGCCTGTGAATAAGGAATATTTCTTCTCCAGGCAATTACACAATTTGCAGTAATTTCCGGATACAGCTTTCTTTGTACAAGAATATCTTCACGCCAATATTTAACAGCACCTTCGATAGATATTGGATATCCAAGTCCGTTAGCCGCCATCACACCTGCATTTGTCCCAAGATTACTGATAAACGAAATATCAAGTTTAGAAAAATCCTTTCCAAACCAGTTTGCAAGTTCACTCTGAACCCCCATCCTTTCCGGCAGAATCAGAGGCTTATCCAGAAGGTCTTTCTTCTCTATATATTTTTTCTCGGCAAGAGGATCATCCGGGCGTATTCCTACTACCCAATGATCACTGTCTTTTATTCTGATATAATCAAGCCCTTCTGTATCTACCGGTTCCATAAACAATGCAACATCCACAAGACCTTTATTCATCATCTCATATACTATATCTGCAGTTGCAGTATGAAGCGCAATCCGGACAAGGGGATATTTTTGTTTATACCTCTTACAGATCTTTGCCAGCATTTCCACAGCCGTAAACTCTCCGCACCCAAAAGTAACTGTTCCCTCTATTGTCTTCTCTGTTCCCTTCAGTTCTTCCAGCGTTCGTTCTTCCAGATTAAGGATTTCCAATGCCCTTCTCTTTAACAATATCCCTTCATCTGTAAGCGTAATGCTTTTCCCTTTGCGGACAAACAGAGGGATACCCAGTTCCTCCTCAAATGCAGCAAGCTGTCTGGACAGGGTTGGCTGTGTAATGTGTAACTGTTCTGCTGCTTTTGTAAAATTTTGTTCTTTTGCTGCTGTCAAAAAATATCGTAATACTCTTACCTCCATATATAGGTTCCGTCATTACCTCCTGCGCTACAGGATTCATTTTTTAAAAAGTCCCAGAATTTCCTCATATTCAGATCTCTCCTTATCAATCATATAAATAACTATGAATGAGCAAATTTGAAAAAGTACACAAAATCATCACGAATTTGTCTTTATAAGATGCACGTATAAAGCTTAATATTTCCTTTATGTCTGTGTATTACGGATTCTATTGTACAAAATTCGATATTTGCTCATTTATAGTAAATAATTCATCTGTGGATATACATTCTCGTCATATCAGGCTCATCATCCCCCTGAACCATACACAAAAACTCCCATCCATATCTTTCGTAAAAACTTGTATGATCTGTGATCAAATAGATAGGAGTAATTCCTTTCAGCTTCATATCCTTTACAACTTTATCAAGTAGTTGTCCTGCAATTCCCTGGCAACGATACTCTTGTTCCGTGTATAATGCGCATACATTTGGAGCAAGGTCTTTCCTGTTATGAAAATCATTTTCGATCACTCCAAGTCCTCCCGCAATGCGCCCGTCGTCTAAGCAAAGATACCATCCATATTCTGTTTCATGATTAAGATAAGCTTCCATACATGCAAGATAAGCCTCCTGCGGCACTTTCCATTTATCATGAAACCACGCAGCTGCAGCTTCCTTTAGTTCGGGTTTTTGTCTTAAAGTAACATAAGTATATTTTTTCATATTCACCTCTCAGATTCTATTTTTTCAGTTCTGCGAACTGTGGTTTTCTGTTACAGATTTACAATCATAATATATTCTTCACTATTTTCATCAACAACAGTAAATCCCACTTTCTCGTACATCTTCACTGCATAATTACTTTTCTGAACAGATAAAGATATTTTTGAATATCCAGCCAATTTTTCTGCCTGTAATAGTTGCTTCAATAATAAAGTTCCAATACCCAATCCTCTATATTTCTGACAGACAGATATGGCAAGTGATGGAGTATCATCATCAATGTGTCCATAATCATTCATAATCCTTACCCAAATAACTCCTGCTACTTTTCCCTGAATTTCAGCAACTAAGGCTTTGTCGTGTTTTCGATTTCCAAACTCGATGATATATTCTTGTAACTCCGGACATTCTATTACTGATTTAGGCGGCGGTTCAATTCCGTCTGGAATATAAATCGCTTCATACAAAAAATCACTTAATAAGCAGTATTCTTCGCTTCTCATTTCTCGTATTATACAGTCCATAATTTCACTCCAAGTTCCAATTTCACTTAACACCCTAACTTCTGCAAAATCAAGGGGCTAATGCCCCTTATGCTTTTCTCTTTTCTTTTGTTGTTTCAGTTTGAACATTCGCAGTTCTTCCGCTTCTTTTTTTTCTCTTCTTCTGGCCTTATGCTCTTGTTTGTTCTGTTCCTGCTGTAATTTCAATGCCTGCTGTGATTTTGTGCCAATGCCTGTTTCCTGCATTTGCCTTTTCGCTTCACGCTGCATCCTTTTTGGATTTCTTTTTATATCCTTTACAACAGTATCAACAGCCGGACTGAATTTCAAACTGAAATAGCATTTTTGAATATATTCCTGTACTTCATAATCTTTTGGTTCTGTACCAAAAGTTACTTTGGCTACAGATAGTTTTCCATCCCTGACACGTTCAAACACACCTACCCAGAATGGAACTTCAAAATATACCGTCAGTTTTCCACTTACTTTGTCCATGAAAATCCCTCCTAAAATAATTGTTGAACAAAGATTGGACAACCCGGAGGGGCAGGTTACTTACCCTACTTACATAGGACGGCTGGGCTACCTACCAGCTCTAGCACACTTTTAAGTGTGCATTGCGTTTTTATCTTTGCATTTATAATCAAACCATATGGCATGATTAACTTAATTCGGCAAATAGTGATTTGCAACTTTACATCGGTGTTCCTACCTCAATTAAATTACCGTCAAAATCATAAAAACGAACTGCTTTTTGTCCCCAACTATGTGTCATAAGTTTATTGACATATTGAATTGAAGGATAAAAATATTCCAGTTTTTTTACAAACGCCTCTATATCCGGCTCCTCAAAATACAATTCACAGGAATTATTTTGTGGAATAACATCTTTTTCCAAAAACTTTTTCCAGATTTTCTCATCCTGAAGCACAAGTCCTTCTGTTAAAATCATATTGCCGCCATTATCAAGTACCAGATCAAGACCAAACAAATCCTTATAAAACTGTCTTGATTTTTCAATATCCTTAACAACAATTAAAACATTCTTTAATTTCATTAGATGGTTCCTCTTCTGCTACAATTTTTTTGCAATTTCAATGGAAATACAAAGTAATCCATATCTGTTTATTTTTTCATAATATCATACTTTACAATTATTTACACTACTGATAACAAAATAACTTAAGCCCAAAGTCTGACAACCGGATAATAAAAAACCGCCTCAGGCCTTATATTGTACCGATTTACGCTGTTCTTTCCGATCTTACAGAGGAATGGCTGATTCAAAGGATCAATATCTATCCTTTATAACAATTTTTCTCCACTTTTCTTTTAAAAAAAACAGCAATGCCAAAGTTGACAGCGCTGTTTCTTTTTTGAATAAATTTACATCCTCATCCTCAAAATATTCTATTGTTGCTGCAATTTTATAAATGTTTTTTCTTATCTGCATTTCTTTGGCAAAATAAAGAAAATATTATTTTATGGCTGCACAAAAATCCTCCAACGTCTTTGCTGCAGCAGCTTTCTTTAAGTACAGGTTCAAAACCTCCATACTCTTCTCCTCCTGGATCTGAACACGAATTGCTTCCGGTATTGTTCCCAGCTCCGACAGCAATGAAAAAATTGCACCGGTCAGTCCTTCCTGACGTCCCTCTTCTTTGAGATCATCAAGAGCTTTACACATATTGATTGCTCCCTCCTCTTCCCTGATTTCAAAATCACTTCCAGTTAACAGCTTTATTACCTGACCGGCCTTCTGATCTACAGACAGGAAGTGCGGATCTGCAGTCACCATATCACGAAGCCGGTTTTTATCTTTTGAATGTTTAATAAATAAAAGCACTTCTCGGAGGCTGGTATGAAGCTGGTCTAATTTAGCATCGGGGATACTGTACGGAGATATCAGGTTGATTCTGTAATCCGGAATAAATGATGAAAGCTTCGGATCAATAATTTCTATCATATCATGCAGCCCCATGGGCGCATCCCATTTTTCCGGGCCAAAATAAATCACCAGTGTGATCACCGGAAGCAATTTATCCTCCCTCCTGAAACCCGAAAGGAACTCTCCTGGACTTATTTTGTAACCGTGTCCTTCTCCTGCCTTTAAATGTCGTCGAAATCTTCTTCCTACAGCATCTACCTGAGATGCATATTGAAGAGAATCATATACCATGGTCTTCACGGGCATGGCATAATGGATTTCCGACTGATTCTCTGTTCCCAGAAGAAGGTAGGCAGTATGCTCGTCCTGCATAGCTGCCAGGTATTTGAGATTATCCCTGAATTTCTGTATCGGATATCCTTTCCCATCTGCCATATAGGGAATAGCAATCTCTGCGGCATCCAGAGAATGCAGCTGTTCCGGAAGGATCACCTGTCTGCCATCATACATAAAAAAATTAAATACATCAGCAAAGATACAGGGATCATTCATGTAATCCTTAGTAATCGCGTCTTTTTTACCCAATTTGTCACCACCTTTTAAGATTTTTCTTCATTCATAATGTGTGTGGATTTTTATGAATGTTTATCTTAAGTAAGCGGCTCCATACAAGTGCTGATTTTATGATAGCATACTGTTTCGGGTAAAACAATAAAATAAGTATAAAAAATATTAAGAGACAGACCTCCGATATGCAAGCATACAGAGTCCTGTCTCTTATTTTATTTACATGATTTATTTCTGCACAATATTGATGATCTTCTTGGGAACGTAAATCTCTTTGATGATTGTTCCGGTCAGTTTATCTGCCACTACTTCTTTTGCTTTTGCAAGAGCAGTTTCCTTGTCTGCATCAACAGGAAGGGCAACTACGCCTCTTGTCTTGCCATTGATCTGTACTGCGATCTCAATAGTATTCTCAACAGTTTTTGCCTCGTCATACTCCGGCCATGTCTGCTGGTATACATAGCCTTCATAACCGCAGGTATTCCAGATTTCCTCTGTAATGTGAGGAGCAACCGGATTGAGCAGAAGCAGGAAGGTTCTGTACTCGCCCTTTGTGATGCTGCCTTTTTTGGCAAAATCATTCAGGAGAGCCATAAGAGCTGCAATAGCTGTATTGTATTTCAGATTTTCAAAGTCATTGCTTACTTTTTTGATGGTCTGGTGCATTTTTGTTTCCATATCACTGCTGAAATCATCACCATCTACCAGAATATCCTGAAGCTTCCATACACGTTCCAAGAAACGGCGGCAGCCTTTTACACCGTTCTCAGACCAGGATGCGCTTAAGTCAAAGGCTCCGATAAACATCTCATAAGTACGGAGGGTATCTGCGCCGTAATCGTTTACGATCTCATCCGGATTTACCACATTTCCGCGGGATTTGGACATCTTCTCACCGTTTTCGCCAAGGATCATGCCATGGGAGGTACGTTTCTGATACGGCTCCGGACACGGAACAACCTTGTTGTCATACAGGAACTTATGCCAGAATCTGGAATACAGAAGATGAAGGGTTGTATGCTCCATTCCGCCGTTGTACCAGTCAACCGGAAGCCAGTAATTCAGGGCCTCAGGGCTTGCAAGAGCTTCTGTATTCTTAGGATCTGTATAGCGGAGGAAATACCAGGAGGAGCCTGCCCACTGAGGCATGGTATCTGTCTCACGTTTTGCAGGACCGCCGCAGCACGGACAGGTAGTGTTTACCCAGTCTGTCATAGCTGCCAGAGGTGATTCTCCATTATCAGTAGGCATATAGCTTTCTACGTCCGGAAGCTCCAGAGGAAGCTCGCTTTCCGGAAGAGCCACATAGCCGCATTTGTCACAGTGAACGATCGGGATCGGCTCGCCCCAGTAACGCTGACGGGAGAATACCCAGTCTCTCAGCTTATAATTTGTCTTTCCGGTTCCAAGCTTTTTCTCTTCCAGCCAGTCAATGATCTTTTTCTTTGCTTCGGCTACTTCCAGTCCGTCCAGGAATCCGGAGTTTACCATTTTGCCTGTGGCAACGTCTGTAAAAGCTTCCTCCTGTACGTTTTCGCCGCCGGCTACTACTTCAATGATCGGAAGATTGAATTTTTTTGCAAATTCCCAGTCACGGGTATCATGAGCCGGTACTGCCATAATAGCGCCTGTTCCATAGCTCATCAGTACATAGTCGGAAACCCAGATGGGAATTTCTTTTCCGTTTACCGGATTGACTGCACAGATGCCGTCGATCTGAACACCTGTCTTGTCTTTTGCAAGCTCAGAACGCTCAAAATCAGATTTTCTGGCTGCCTGCTCCTGATATTCACGGATGGCATCCATGTTTTTGATCTCGTCTTTGTATTTTTCCAGCGCAGGATGCTCCGGAGAAACTACCATATAGGTTGCACCGAAAAGAGTGTCCGGTCTGGTGGTGTATACCGTAAGCTTGTCTTCTTTGCCTGCAATGGCAAAATCAACCTCTGCGCCCTGGCTCTTGCCGATCCAGTTTTTCTGAGAAACCTTTACACGTTCAATGTAATCTACATCGTTAAGGCCTTCCAGAAGCTTTTCTGCATAATCTGTGATCTTCAGCATCCACTGGCTTTTTACCTTGCGGACAACCGGAGAACCGCAGCGTTCGCAGACACCGTTGACAACCTCCTCGTTTGCAAGACCTACCTTACAAGAAGTACACCAGTTAATAGGCATTTCACTTTTATAAGCAAGTCCTGCCTTAAACAGTTTCAGGAAGATCCACTGTGTCCATTTGTAGTATTCCGGATCTGTGGTGTTTACTTCTCTGTCCCAGTCAAAGGAATATCCCAGAGAATGAAGCTGTTCTTTGAATCTCTTTACATTATTTGCAGTTACGATCTTCGGATGGATCTTATTCTTGATGGCATAGTTCTCTGTAGGAAGACCAAAAGCATCCCAGCCCATTGGATAGAGAACATTGTAGCCCTGCATTCTTCTTTTTCGCGCCACAATATCAAGAGCTGTATAAGGTCTCGGATGACCTACGTGAAGTCCCTGTCCTGACGGATAAGGAAACTCTACCAGAGCATAATATTTCGGTTTGCTGTAATCATCTGTTGCGGCAAAAGCTTTATTGTCATCCCAGACTTTCTGCCATTTTTTTTCGATCACCTTATGATTGTAAGGTACTGACATTGTTTTTTCCTCCCTTGTATAAATGGAATCGCATCCTGGCGGAGCATTTTTGTTTATCAGAAAAGTCCGTACAGCCTGTACTACTTTTGTGATAAATAAAAAAGCCTTTCATCTCCATAGTTAGAGACGAAAGGCTGAATTCCGTGGTACCACTCTAATTCACCGGATATCATCCGATGCACTCATTAAATCTGTAACGGGATTTCCCGTCCAAAGCTACTTTCAGTTCACTTCGGCAACTCCAGGGCGAGTTCAGAAATATCCTCTCCTGCCTTGCACCATCCGGCAGGTCTCTGAAAAAGGAAACATTTTCCTACTACTCCTCTTCTTCGTCTTTATCTTTAATAATTCTAACGATTCCCTGCAGGTTTGTCAAGAATTAAATTCTGCCTTTCCTTTTGAAAAGCTCTCAGTATTACATTCCTCGCCTCTTTCGCTTTTTCCCCGTCCATATTTTCCACCTGCTCCAGAGGATAGGATAAGCCCAGCTTATCGTACTTTACTTTGCCCATGGTGTGATAGGGAAGAACCTCCAGGCCTTTCAGATTGCGAAAACCGGCAAGCAGCTTTCCAAGATCCTGTAAATGTTTTTCATCATCTGTGATCCCCGGAACCACCACATGGCGGACGATCATTGGAATCCCTTTTTCTTCCAGAGCGCGGGCAAATTCCAGCACATGCTTCTGACCAAGACCTGTAAGGTTTTTATGACCTGTTTCATTGCTGTGCTTAAAATCCAAAAGCACCAGGTCAAGAACCTTAAAGAGCTGTTCAAACTTTTCCTGCCGCTCTTTGCGGTACATGATCCCTGAGGTGTCCAGACAGGTATGGATGCCCTGTTTTTTTGCCTTCTGAAAAAGCTCTGTCAGAAAATCAAGCTGCATAAGCGGTTCCCCGCCGGTGGCTGTGATTCCTCCGTTTTTATAAAAAACTTCATTCTTCTTATAGGCTTCCAGGATTTCCTCTGCAGTCATTTCCTTTCCTTCGCCCGTTTTCCAGGTATCCGGATTATGGCAGTACAGGCATCGCATGGGACAGCCCTGGAAAAACACTACAAAACGAACTCCGGGACCGTCAACGGTCCCGAAGCTCTCTGTAGAATGAATATATCCCTTATGGTTATATTCCTTTGCCATATGCTTACATTCCTTCATGGAAGGTTCTGGAAATAACCTCGTCCTGCTGCTCTTTTGTCAGCTTATTGAAGTTTACCGCATAGCCGGATACACGGACAGTCAGCTGCGGATATTTTTCCGGATGTGCCTGTGCATCCAGAAGGGTTTCTCTTGTAAAAACATTTACGTTCAGATGATGGCCGCCTTTTTCTGCATAACCGTCAAGTAAGTTTACCAGGTTGTCAATCTGTGCGTCGCTGATGTTCATAATTATTTCCTCCTGTTATATAAATGAATTCTGTAAAATCAGTTGCTGTTCACAGATCACTGTCCCACGGGCCGTTTTGGCAAATATATGCCAAAATCCCGGGATATACAGGACAAAATATCATCACCGAAGTAATTTGGAATGTATTTTGACCAGGCTACTGTGAACAAAGTAAACCTAAAATTATTCTGCTTCGTCTACGGAAAGATTTGGCTCGCAGCATGCGCAGTCCGGTTCCAGTGAAAAGCTTAAATCGTCAAGGCTGATGGAATCCAGCATTACCATATCCTCTTTTCCCAGAGCTCCCGGAATAATGGAGAAGGTGTTGGAAATTCCGTCCTGCGCCTCTTTAAACGGAAGCTTTGCAACAGAGCTTAAGGACGCTACTGCGCCGCAGCTGTCTCTTCCGTGCATGGGGTTTGCACCCGGGGCAAAAGGCTCTCCGGCCTTACGTCCGTCCGGTGTTGCTCCTGTGTTCTTGCCATATACTACGTTGGAAGTAATAGTAAGAATAGAGGTTGTCGGAATACCGCCGCGATAAGTCTGGGTTGTTCCCACATAATGCATAAAATCTTTTACGATCTTGTATGCGATCTCATCCACGCGATCGTCGTCATTTCCGTATTTCGGATAATCTCCCTCTACCTCAAAGTCCACAACAATGCCGTTTTCGTCACGGATGGTTTTTACCTTTGCATACTTAATGGCAGAAAGTGAGTCTGCGATTACGGAAAGACCTGCAATACCGGTTGCAAACCAGCGTGTTACATTTTTGTCATGAAGAGCCATCTGAAGGCGCTCGTAGCAGTATTTGTCATGCATGTAGTGAATGATATTCAGAGTATTCACATATACGTGAGACAGCCAGCGGCTCATATCGTCATAACGCTCCATTACCTCGTCATAATCAAGATATTCAGAGGTGATGGGACGGTATTTCGGTCCCACCTGCTTCTTTGTGATCTCGTCCACACCGCCGTTAATAGCATAGAGAAGGCATTTTGCAAGGTTTGCGCGGGCTCCGAAAAACTGCATTTCTTTTCCCACACGCATGGAAGATACACAGCAGGCAATAGCATAGTCGTCTCCGTGAGTCACTCTCATCAGGTCGTCATTCTCATACTGAATGGATGAGGATGCAATGGAAGTCTTTGCGCAGAAACGCTTGAAGTTCTGAGGAAGTCTTGTAGACCACAGAACAGTAAGGTTCGGTTCCGGCGCCGGTCCCAGGTTGGAAAGTGTGTGAAGGTAACGGTAGGACATTTTTGTTACCATGCTTCTTCCGTCAATTCCCATACCTGCAATGGATTCTGTAACCCAGGTAGGATCTCCGGAAAACAGCGCGTTGTACTCCGGAGTTCTTGCAAATTTTACAAGACGGAGCTTCATAATAAAGTGATCGATAAATTCCTGGATCTGCTCCTCTGTAAAGGTGCCGTTTGCAAGGTCGCGCTCTGCGTAAATGTCAAGGAAGGTGGAGGTACGTCCAAGAGACATTGCCGCGCCGTTCTGCTCCTTAATGGCTGCCAGGTATCCGAAGTACAGCCACTGAATGGCTTCCTGCACGTTCTGAGCCGGTCTTGAAATGTCAAAGCCGTAGATCTCTCCAAGCTTTTTCAGCTCCTTTAAGGCCTTGATCTGTTCAGAAAGCTCCTCTCGGCCCCGGATCACATCCTCATACATATTGCTTCGTGTTCCCGCCTTCTGATCCTCTTTGTCCTCGATCAGACGGTCCACTCCGTAGAGAGCCACTCGTCTGTAATCGCCGATGATACGGCCGCGTCCATAGGCATCCGGAAGCCCTGTAATAATATGGCTGGAACGGCAGGCGCGCATTTCCGGTGAATATACGTCGAATACACCGTCGTTGTGTGTTTTTCTGTATTTTGTATAAAAATCTACAATTTCCGGATCCACATGATAGCCGTTGTCCTCGCAGGCTTTGATCGCCATACGGATACCGCCGTTTGGCTGAAGCGCCCGCTTAAAGGGCTTATCTGTCTGAAATCCTACAATTGTTTCTTTTTCTTTATTGAGATATCCCGGTCCATGGGATGTAATGGTGGAGATAATATGAGTATCCATATCCAGGACACCGCCTTTTTTATGCTCTTCCTCTGTCAGCTCCATAACCTGTGCCCATAAATCGTTTGTGGCCTTTGTAGGTCCTGCCAGAAAGGATTCATCTCCCTCATAAGGTGTATAGTTTTTCTGAATGAAATCACGCACGTTGATTTCTTTTTGCCAAACGCCTCCGTTAAATGAAGCCCATTCCTGTCTCATGAATCATCCTCCTGTTTTTAAATCCACACAGTTATTTCTGTGCAACTCATATTTCATGTTTAGAATATATAGTATAACCAGCTTTCCGTCAAGGCATATCTTGTATATTTTGGAGGACAATCTTCAGTTTCCATATTTTACACAAAAATATTATACTTTTTTTGTCCATTTTTATGTAAATACTGACAGACAACTGTAACAGACAACAAAATTTACAGAAGCATATAAGCTTCTTCAACAGACAGACCATGGCAGAGCTGCGCAATATTTTTGCAGGCCTCTGCCACATACCCGGAATGATCCACCCATATCCCGGGATTGGATTCTGATACTTCTTTTTATGCCTGTACCGCATTCTGTCTGTTCCATTCCATGTTTATCCTTTATTCCTTTTTTCAAATTTTCTGTTTCATTATTTCAGCAGCATTTCATAGCTGAACCGTCCCATTGATCTTTTCAGAAGAAGTCCTGCCGCCAAAGCGCATAGTGCTCCCAATCCCAACAAAATCCATGTGTTTACAAGAAGCACTCCCATAAACTGTCCCACAGCCAGCAGAAGCAGCGGAATCACCAGAAAAACAGCGCCCTGCTGGGACTCTTCCACACTCTGAGCCTTTGCGGAACCCCGCACGATCAAAGTAATTGCGATCAGGGAAACAGAAGGCGAGATCAAAAACAAAATCACAAACCAGCTGATTCCGGGAAGCAGAAAACTTCCCATCAGAAACAGTGTCTCTGCTTCAAGTACCAGAAGCATTGCCAGAAAAGAAATAAAAGATATCAGCATACTCAGAAAAAAGGATGCCATTACCTTTGCACAGAAGATCTGTTTCACAGACAAAGGACAGTAAAGCAGAGTCTCCAGAGTATGTTTTTCCTTTTCCCCTACAAATGCGCTGGCTGACATAATGGACGCCGCCATTACCGGTATGATCAGAAAAAACACAGGAAGAATATAATTCAGAATCATTCCCATCAGGTCCAGCTCCATATTTCCGGAGCGAAGGGACATCGGCAGAAGCTCCAGCATCTTCTGAATGTCCGGGTCATCCGGCATAAAATGGATGGCGCACACGAGAATGGACGGAAAAATAATGGTAAAAACCAGGGGAACGATCAAAAGGGAAAGAAACAGATTTTTATTGGCCGTGATATTTCTTAAGTCTTTTCTGATAATAGCAGCCATTTTTTGTTTCATAGCAGTGCCTCCTCTCTGGCAGTAAAGGAAAAATAAATATCCTCCAGGGACGGTTTTTTTACATTGACCGAGTAAATATCTCCGCCGCCTGTTACGATTTTACGGACAAGGTCAGGAATCTCTTTGTCGGACCGGATTCTGCTCTCATACTGCCTCTCTCCTGTTCTTAAAAATCCCAGTTCCTCCGGCATGTGATCCCCACAGATCTCAAGACTTATACCGGAATCCACCTTATTTCGCAATTCATCCAGAGTGCCGGTGGCAAGCAGCCTTCCCTGAGCCATCAGTCCATATCTTGTACAGATCTCCTGAGCATATCGAAGCTGGTGTGTGCAGAGAAAAATCGTTATATGATCATCCTCTGCCAGCTTCCTGATCAGCTGATTCACATTCTGAGCGCTTTCCGGATCAAGTCCGGAAGTAGGTTCGTCAAGAAAAAGGATCTGTGGTCTGTGGATCAAAGCTCTGGCAAGGGAAAGCCTCTGACGCATGCCTGTCGAATAGGTAGACAGCTTCTGATCTCCCGCTTCATCCAGTTCCAGTTGTTTCAGCAGGAAATCCGCTCTTTTATCTGCCTCTGCTTTTGCCATTCCGAACACAGAACCATAAAAAATAAGATTGTGCTTTCCAGTCATATTGTTGTACATCTGCGCATGCTCCGTTACTACCCCGGAAACAGCGTGTACCTTTTCCGGGACTTCTGCAGGATTCAGTCCAAGTATCCTGCATTCTCCCCCAGAAGGAGCCAGCATCCCTGTAAGAAGCTTTACAGTCGTTGTTTTTCCTGCCCCGTTTGGCCCGAGAAATCCAAATACTTCTCCCTGCTTCAGAGAAAAACTGATCCTGTTTACTGCTCTTTTTCCATTCATATATGTTTTGGAAAGACCCTGCAAAACAATCGCATCCATCTACTGTTCCTCCTCATTCTTTTTCAGCCGGGACACCAGCTTCCCAAATCGGAATTCTTCTGAAATCTCCCGAAAAGCCGGACTGTCTGTAAGAGCCTGGGTCATACTGCGCCGAATTACAGAGACATTTCTGGGAGGCTGAACGCCCAGAGGCAGCGACTCTTCCAGCCAGCTGTCCAGTTTATGAAAAAAAGAATCTCCGTGAAGCTGCAGAGGATAAATATCTCCTGTTGCCAGCTCTGTATATTTTTCCAGAAACTCAAATGTCTTTTCCCATTCCTTCCGCACTGCCCATCCCTGCGCAATCATAAGATAACCGGGAAGCATGATCCCCGGATGAAGTTTCTCCAGCTGAAAGGCTTGTGCAACTGCAAGAAACCGGCTGCAGATCTCCTCAAATTCCTCAGCTCCTCCTGTACAGAGATTCATATATGAGGATAATACATTGCACAGGGCAACAACCTCTTTATATATGCCGATCTGCAAAATCCGTTCCGCTTCCGAAGCATTTCCCAGAAGCTGATAGGCAGAAGCCAGCACCGGTTCTGCAGGATTTGTTATTATCGCATCCTCGCCTAACAGCTCCAGTATCTCTTCCGGCCGTTTCAGGATCAGCAGGCAGTACGCTTCCATCTGAAGCGCCTCTTTTCCAAGATTCGGATCCTCTGCTTCTGTTTTTACACGGCTGAAAAGCTCTCTTGCCTCTTCCAGTATCTGCTCCGATTTTTCCTGGCTTCCTGCCAGCATAAAATGATTTACCAGCAAAATACCCATATGAAACAAAAGCGGATAGCAGGAATAATATTTTTTTATCTTTTCATGGCAGTGTTCCAGTGCCTCCTTAAAGGAAAGAGAGGAAAATTCTTCTGCAAGCAGATAATAGCATTTCCGGATTTCCATTTTATCCATCTGAGGTTCATATCCCATAAGTTCATCAATACTGATATTAAAATATGCCGCAAGCTGCGGCAGCAGCGTAATGTCCGGGTATGTCATACCGGTTTACCATTTGGAAACAGCAGCTTTGGACACTCCTAAATACGCAGCCAGTTCATCCTGGGTAATCCCACGTTTATGACGGTTTCCCACCAGAACACGGCCTAGCCTGATTTCCTTCATCAGCTCCACCTCCTGACTGTATTATAAAAAATCACCAACCGGAAAACAATGGAGTCTCAATTAATCTTTGTTAAAAAAATCAACCTGCAGGAAACCTGTCATAAAACTGATAACACGCTGTAAACGGACAAATGCCAGATTAAGTATTATAAAACCCGTAATGTGCGGACATAAAAAACATTAAACTCTCTATATACATCTTGCAAAGACAAACCAGAAAGGCTTTTATACATCTGTTTAAATTTGCTCATTTACAGTTATTTTACTGACAATCCCTTGGCAAACCCCAAAAACAGGATTATACTAACTATAGTACAGATGTTTGAAACGTTAAAAGTCTATTTTATTTTTATCAAATGAGGTAAATGGATGATGGAAAAATTCAGACGTATTTTTGTGATTGTTGCGGATTCTCTGGGAGTTGGAGCCATGCCGGATTCCCCGGCTTTCGGAGATGTGGATGTAAATACTCTGGGACATATTTCTCAGACTGCAGACTCCTTCCATATTCCCACTTTGCAGAAGCTGGGTCTTGCAAACATTACCCCTTTGAAGCAGGTTCCTCCTGCCTCTGCCCCTCTGGCTTACTACGGAAAGCTCTGTGAAAAAAGCAACGGCAAGGACACCATGACCGGACACTGGGAAATGATGGGACTGGAAGTCACCAGACCTTTCAAAACCTTCACAGAAACCGGCTTTCCTCCGGAGCTTATCAGGGAACTTGAAAAACGTACCGGCCGCACAGTCATCGGGAATAAAAGCGCCAGCGGAACTGAAATTCTGGATGAGCTTGCAGAAGAAGAAATTGCCACAGGTCATATGATCGTTTACACTTCTGCGGATTCCGTTATGCAGATCTGCGGAAACGAAGAAACCTTTGGTCTTGATGAGCTGTATCGCTGCTGTGAGATTGCCAGAGAACTGACTATGAAAGAAGAATGGCGGGTAGGTCGCGTCATTGCCCGCCCCTATACAGGCAAAAAGAAAGGTGAATTTAAGCGTACCAGTAACCGCCACGACTATGCGCTGAAGCCCTTTGGCAAAACAGCTTTGGATGCGCTGAAGGCCTCCGGACTGGATGTGATCTCGGTAGGAAAAATCAGGGATATTTTTGACGGTCAGGGAATCACTGACGCCCACAAGTCAAAAAGCTCTGTACACGGTATGGAACAGACCCTTGAAATTGCTCAGACAGATTTCCACGGTCTCTGCTTTGTAAACCTGGTGGATTTTGATGCTCTCTGGGGACACAGAAGAGATCCCGAAGGCTATGCCCGGGAAATTGAGAAATTTGACGTAAACCTTGGCAGACTCCTGGATTTAATGAAAAAGGACGATCTTCTGATCATCACAGCAGATCACGGCAACGATCCCACCTACACAGGAACTGACCATACCCGTGAAAAGGTTCCCTTCCTGGCTTACTCTCCCTCTATGAAGGGCGGAGCTGAAATTCCGGAACAGGAAACCTTTGCGGTGGTAGGCGCAACTATAGCAGATAATTTCGGAGTAAAAATGCCGGAGGGAACTATTGGAAGCTCTCTTTTAAGCTTATTAAAGTAACATAAGGGACTCAGGATTGCTCCTAATACTTCAGGAACAACGGCAGCTAATTATTCAGGGAAGTTTGTACCTTAAACTTCATATTCAAAATTTATGTAAATCACAAAACCACGTCATGCTGTCCTCTTCAGAAGTGCAGACGTGGTTTTATAATTGGATTTTAAATTTTTACATATCTTTGGTTTCTGCTGTTAGGTTTATCTGGAATCGTCATTTGGATAAGACCCATGTCCATTGCCGGACGCAGATAATTTCTTCGAAATCCCTCTTTGGATTTCAGGTTCAGCTTTTCCATAAGAGCACTGGCAGTATAAGGGATATCATATTCCATAATATCAAGTACTTTTTTTACATATTCAGAAAGGTGCTCATTATCTTCACTGAGCTGAACAGAAATATCACTTAATATTCTGTCAATCTGCCGCAGCATAAACTCAATAAAAACTGTAGATTCTCCATTTACATGACATCTGGCAATTGCCTCATAATATTCATCCTGAAACTTTTCAATCTGACTCTCAATGGGAATATACTCAAATATTGGTTTCCATTTAGATAAAATAGCTGTATGCCATAATCTTGCCATTCTTCCATTTCCGTCAGAAAACGGATGGATAAAAACGAATTCATAATGAAACACGCTGCTCAAAATCAATGGATGAACACTTCCATGAGATTCTTTCATCCAGGAAAAAAGCTCATTTATTAACTGAGGAACCAGTCGTGCCGGAGGCGCCATGAAAATACATTGCTCCCCATTAAATACGCCCTCCTCGCCATGCCGGAAATCACCAGATTCCTCTACAACATATTTTGTCATAATATTATGAAACTTTTTCAGGTCATTGATATCATATGGATGAATCTTTGCCAGCTGTTCATACGCTGCGTACGCATTTTTAACCTCCTGTATTTCTTTCTGTTCGCCTAATACAGGTCTGCCATTGATCAGATCTCTGACCTGGCCTAAAGACAGAGAATTTGCCTCAATCTTCAAAGAAGAATGAATGGATTTAATTCGATTATTTTTTCTTAAATGTGGTTTTGTCTGCAGATTATTGACAGCAGTAATCTGTCCTATTTTTTCTGAAATAGAAGACACATAGGACAATATTTCATTTGTAATTGTAAAAGGCGGCTTATACTCTCCCATAAAATCCCTCCGTTTACTTCCGTACTATCTTCCGCATTATCTTCCTCTATTATACCATCAGATAAATCACTTTCAATCCCCGAATATAAAAGAACTGCCTGCAAAATAAGCAATCACAAAACCACATCATTCTGTCCTCTTCAGAACAGCAGACGTAGTTTTGTATGATTGGATTTTACATATCTTTGGTTTCTGCTGTTTATAATCGTAAATATTTTTATTACTCTTTTGAACAATATAATACTTACAATGGAGGATTCATATGGACGTAATTAAACGAATTGACAACTTAATGAAAGAGCGGGAATGGTCTGACTACAAATTAGCTGCTGAATCTGGTCTTTCTTCATCAACAATAGCAAATATTCACCGTAGAAACACTGTTCCTTCTATCCCTGCTCTGGAAGCGATTTGTTCTGCCTTCGGAATCACCCTAGCGCAATTCTTTTCAGATAATAATTTTACTGTTCAATTAAATAGGGATCAATTAGATTTATTTACCCAGTGGATTTATTTAACAGACAATCAGAAAAAGTTGATTTATCAACTGATTAAAGAAATGAAATAATATATTATCAGCTACCTTCTTTCAGCTACCAGAAAAACTGCTGAACCCGTAATGTATCTAATACTTACAATTTTGGTTCTATAATCAAGGCACAGGACTTAATCCTGTGCCTTAAAATATCTCTCCCCATCATCTGACATGGAATTATTTTTTATTTATCCTCTGCTCCGTCATCTTTGGCTGCTCTTGCCTCGATCTCCTTTTTCTGGATATCTGCTGGAGCCTGCTCATAGCGGGCAAATTCATAGGAGAAGTCTCCGCTTCCGCCTGTCATGGAACGAAGATCTGTGGAATATCCGTAAATCTCAAGCATTGGGATATCTGCCTCAATTACAGTATTTCCATCATGATCCGGATTCATTCCCAGAACACGGCCGCGGCGTTTGTTCAGATCGCCCATAACGTCTCCGGTGTATTTATCCGGAACGGTTACTTTCATGCTGACGATCGGCTCAAGAAGAACCGGGGAAGCATCCATAAATCCCTTCTTAAATGCAAGGATGGTCGCCATCTTAAATGCCATCTCTGAAGAGTCTACCGGATGATAGGATCCATCATAAAGAGTTGCCTTCACACCAACAACCGGATAGGAAGCAAGAGGTCCTTTCAGAACACATTCCTGAAGTCCTTTTTCCACTGCCGGGAAATAGTTCTTAGGAACAGCGCCGCCTACAACTACCTGCTCGAACTCATATGGTGTTTCCAGATCACCGGACGGTGCAAAGCGCATTTTAACGTGCCCGTACTGGCCGTGTCCACCGGACTGTTTCTTGTGCTTGCCTTCTACATCAGAACTCTTGCGGATGGTCTCGCGGAACGGAACCTTTGGCTTGGAAAGCTCAATGTCAACTTTATAGCGATCTTTCAGCTTGTTTACAATAATGTCAAGATGCTGATCTCCCATGCCGTAAAGAAGAGTCTGTCTGTTGGCAGAATCATTTTCTGCACGAAGAGTTTTATCCTCACTTGTCATTTTTGCAAGAGCCTGAGAAATTTTATCCTCATCGCCCTTCTTAACTGCCTTATATCTCTTGCAGGTATAAGGAGTAGAGATCACTGCCTTCGGATAAAGAACCGGAGTGGTCTTGGTAGCAAGGCTGTCGCCTGTCTGTACGCTGTTCAGCTTGGCAATAGCGCCGATATCTCCTGCATGAAGCTCAGGAACCTCATAAGGCTTGGAGCCTTCCAGAACATACAGCTTATTCAGACGTTCTTCCTCTCCTCTTTCTACATTGAGAAGAGTATCATCGGATTTGATAACACCGGAAGCAACCTTGATAAAGGAATATTTGCCGATGAACGGATCAACGATTGTTTTCCATACATATGCGGATTTCGCTTTGGCAAAATCATAATTTGCCTCAAAAATCTCATTTGTCTTCTGGGAAATTCCATTGCAGGAGCGTTTATCCGGGCTTGGGAAATATCCGCAGATATCGTCAAGAAGATTGGATACGCCTCTTAAGCTTACCGGCGCGCCCATACATACCGGAACAATGCTTCCGTCCTGTACGTTTGTAGCAAGAGCTGCAGAAACCTCAGTTACAGAGAACTCATCTCCCTCAAAATAACGGTCCATAAATTCTTCGCTTGTCTCTGCCACAGATTCCATAAGAATGTCATGGTATTTTTCCAGATATTCGTTCAGATATTCCGGAATCTCACATTCCTGTTTGCCGCCCTTGTCAATATATTTTCTTCCGGCCTGTTTTACAACATTTACATAGCCTACAAATTTACCGTCTTCACGGATTGGGAAATGAAGAGGCGCGATCTTCTTGCCGTAAAGCTCTGTCAGCTCTTCCACGACCTTACGATAGCTGACATCATCCATATCCATGTCTGTTACAAAGAACATACGCGGAAGTCTGTATTTCTCGCAGAGATTCCATGCTTTCTGTGTTCCCACCTGAACCCCCGCTTTACCGGAAACAACGATGATGGCTGCATCTGCTGCGCTGACTGCTTCTTCTACCTCTCCCACAAAATCAAAATATCCAGGAGTGTCAAGAACATTGATTTTTACTTTATCCCACGGAACAGGAATCAATGATGCAGAAATAGAAAAATGTCTCTTGATCTCCTCTTTATCAAAATCACTGACTGTATTTCCATCCTCTACTCTTCCCAGGCGGCTTGTCATTCCCGCAAGATATGCCATTGCCTCTGCCAGTGTGGTTTTGCCGGAGCCCCCATGACCTAATAGGACTACATTTCTGATTCGGTCAGTTCTATAAACGTCCATATGTAATACCTCCCTGTTTGTCTGATATGTTCATATTTTACTAAAATTTCTCAGCTTTTTCAAGTATTTTATATAATTTTAACAACTTTTTTTACGGAAATAATGTGAAAATTTCACGAATTTTTACTTTTCCCTACAGTATTTGACTTTTTTCCCCTTATCTTTTAAAATATGAATATATTTTTCATGGGAAAGGATACCTGAACATATGAAAACCATTGGTTTTATCGGCCTTGGACTGATCGGAGGCTCTATTGCAAAAGCAATCCGCAAATTTCATCCGGATTACCATATCCTGGCATATGCCAGACATAAAGAAACTCTTGCCGCAGCTTTAAACAGCGGTGTTATTGACGGGGTACTGGAAAAAGAAGACGAACGTTATAAAACCTGCGACTATATTTTTCTGTGCGCCCCTGTTGAATATAACATTGAATACCTGAAATACCTGAAAACCGTCATTTCCGACAGCTGTATCATCACAGATGCCGGAAGCGTAAAAGGGCCGATCCATGAGGCTGTAGAAAAGCTGGAAATGGATCACTGCTTTATCGGCGGTCATCCCATGGCAGGTTCTGAACGGTCGGGCTTTTCCAATTCTTCCGATCACCTTCTGGAAAACGCCTACTATATTCTGACGCCGGGCGGTCAGGTTTCTTTAAATAAATTAACTGCATTTTCAGAGCTTGTGGATTCTCTGGGAGCCATTCCCATGGTCCTTACTGCTGAGGAGCATGATTTTATCACAGCGGGAGTCAGTCACCTTCCCCATATCATTGCCTCCTCTCTGGTCAACCTTGTCAGCGCCCTTGACAACGATGCGGAATATATGAAAACCATTGCAGCAGGCGGCTTCCGGGATATTACCCGCATTGCATCCTCCTCTCCTGTCATGTGGCAGCAGATCTGCCTGGAAAACACAAAAAATATTTCCACTGTTCTGGACGAATATATTCGCATGCTGATCCAGATCCGCTGCTCTGTTGACAACAAAGATGCGGACCAGCTTTATCAGCTTTTTGCCGCCTCCAGAGATTACCGTGATTCTATTGACGTAACCTCCAGCGGCCTTATCACCAAAGCCTATGTTCTTTATCTTGATATTGTGGATGAAGCAGGCGGAATTGCTACAATTGCCACAATTCTCGCCATGGACAATATCAGCATCAAAAATATCGGTATCATCCACAACCGTGAATTTGAACAGGGTGTGCTGAAAATTGAATTTTATGAGGAGGACGCCATGAAGCGCGGCGCCGCTCTTCTGAAAAAAAGAAATTATATTGTATATGAACGGTAGGTAGCAGTATGGAAATCAAAAAACAGACAGGTCTTCGGGGAACACTTGTGATTCCCGGAGATAAATCCATTTCCCACAGGGCAGTCATGTTCGGCTCCCTTGCAAAAGGAACCACAAAAATCTCTCATTTTCTGGAAGGCGCTGACTGCCTTTCCACCATTTCCTGTTTCCGCAAAATGGGAATTGAAATTGAACACAATAAAGAGGAAATCCTTGTGCGGGGAAAAGGCCTCCACGGACTGAGCGCCCCAACAGAAACTCTTGATGTAGGTAACAGCGGAACCACCACCAGACTGATCTCCGGAATCCTGGCAGGTCAGCGTTTTTCTTCCAGTCTTGACGGAGACGACTCTATCCGCACCCGTCCCATGAACCGGATCATAGCCCCTCTTACTTCTATGGGAGCGGATATTGTAAGCCAGAAAGGAAACGGATGCGCTCCCCTTATGATCAATGGAAAAAAACTTCATGCCATTCATTATAATTCCCCGGTAGCCTCCGCCCAGGTAAAATCCTGCGTACTTCTGGCAGGTATGTACGGCGATGGTATTACCAGTGTAACGGAACCTTTCCTTTCCAGAAACCATACCGAGATTATGCTGAATTATTTCGGCGCTGAAATAACTTCGGAAAATACCACAGCCTCCATTAAACCGGAGCCTGTTCTTGAGGCAAGAGAAATCACTGTTCCCGGAGATATTTCATCTGCCGCCTATTTTATTGCCGCAGGTCTTCTGACTCCAGACAGTGAGATTCTTCTTAAAAATGTAGGCATTAATCCTACCAGAGCAGGAATCCTTAAAATCTGCCGCGCCATGGGAGCTGACCTTACTCTTTTAAATGAAAAGCATGACGGGGAGCCTACGGCTGACCTTCTGATCCGTACAAGCAGTCTGAAAGGAACCGTCATTGAAAGAGCAGATATCCCGACCCTGATTGATGAAATTCCCATGCTGGCAGTTATGGCAGCCTTTGCAGAAGGAACAACCGTGATCCGGGACGCTCAGGAGCTGAAGGTAAAGGAATCTGACCGGATTGCGGTTATGGTGGATAACCTGAAACGAATGGGCGCAGACATTGAGGGAACAGATGACGGAATGATCATTCACGGCGGGAAGCCCCTTCACGGAGCTGTCATTGATTCCCATCTGGATCACCGGATCGCCATGTCCTTTGCAGTAGCCGGAACAATCTGTGAGGGAACTATGGATATCCGGGGCGGAGAATGCGTTAATATCTCCTATCCTGATTTTTATAAGGATCTTTATTCCCTGCATTAGTCAAAAAGCAGCAGAGCCGGATCAGATATTGTACTCCGGCTCTGCTGCTTTTTCTTCAAAGAAATAGTCAAGAATTTTCTTTTTATAATGTGCAAAATCACTTCCGCCACGATCACGGTATTTACCAAGCTCTACCTGGATTACATCCCTGATACGCCCCGGCCTCGCCGACATAACCACAATGCGATCTGCAAGAAATATCGCCTCTTCAATGTCATGGGTTACCATGATCATTGTATTTCCGCACCGGCTCCGTATCTTCAGAAGCTCCTCCTGAAGCTCGATTTTTGTAAGAGCATCCAGAGCTCCAAATGGTTCATCCAGAAGCAGTATTTTCGGCTGAGTTGCCAGTGCCCTTGCAATGGCTGCTCTCTGGGACATTCCACCGGACAGCTGACGGGGATAGGCTTTTTTGAATTCTGAAAGCTTCACAAGCTCCAGATACTGATCTGAAAGCTTCTTTTTTTCCTCCCTGGCCAATCCCTTTAAACCAAGCTGGACATTTCTCTCAATACTCATCCATGGAAACAGCCGGTGTTCCTGAAAAATCATTCCACGATCTGCAGCAGGCTCCGTAATCTCCTGTCCGCCTGCCGCTACCAGACCGGTATCATTTTTTTCAAGTCCTGCAATAATCTTGAGAAGAGTGCTTTTTCCGCACCCACTGTGCCCTACAAGAACCACAAATTCTCCCTCTTTAATATCCAGATTAATGTCATTGAGAACATTTATTTTTTCTCCATTTACCTCAAAGCTTTTGTTTACATTTTTTATGGTCAGTTCCTGTCCCATATATTCACCTTTCTCTTTCCCAGGGTGTGCACAGTTTTGAAATCAGTGAGATAATCTGATCCATTACAACTCCCACCACTGCAATAGCAATAATTCCCGAAAATACCACCGGATACTGCATAAGGCTTCTTGCGTCATTAATACGGAAACCAATTCCGGATGTGGCTGCAATCATCTCTGCTCCTACCACAGCCATCCAGGAAACGCTTAATCCCAGCTTCAGTCCCACAAAAATTGATGGAAGTGCAGAAGGAAGATAGATTTTTACAAACTGCTGCCAGCCATTAAGGTGGTACATTTTTCCTACCTCAACCAGTTTCCTGTCCGTCCTTTCAATTCCGCTGATCGTGTTTACCAGTACAGGAAAAAAAGAAGCAAGAAAGATAACTGCCACCTTGGATTCCTCACCAATCCCAAACCATATAATGAGAATCGGAACCCAGGCGATCATGGGAATCTGGCGGATAGCCGTAAAGGTCAGAATGAAAAATCGGTTTGCCACTGTACTCATTCCCATGATTACTCCCAGGAGAATTCCAAAAATAACGGCCAGAGAATAACCTTTTACAATACGGCTCAGACTCACTGCCAGGTCCCCTGGAAGAACTCCTGAGGTAATCTGCTGTATGAAAGTCTGAAACACTGTACCAAGCCTTGGAAGGATCAGTGTTGACATTGCGCCGGTTGCTGTTGCCACATACCAGGCCGCTGCAATAAGTGCCGGCAGAATAAGAAAATTAAAGAGAACTGCCGGTGTCTTCAAGATTCCATAACGCTGTCTTTTCATTTTACTGGTTCTCCTCTGTATCTTTCTGATATTCCTCAAGTGCCTGCTTCTGATAGGAAGCATCAATCCAGGAATCAAAATCCACTTTTGCGGATATCAGATTATTTTTCAGCTCAAATTTCTCAATTTTTTTCAGGGAGTCAATATACTGGTCATCCAGACTTACGGGATAGCCAAGTTTTGGATCCTCCACGGCTACCGATTTTACCTGTTCCAGAGTTCTTCCGCTTTTTTGGGAGGATAACTCATAAAAGCTCTCCGGATCCTGGACAATCTGATCCTTTGCCTTTAGAAGTGCTTTGAGCAGCGCCACATTTACTTCCTGATTTTCCTCCACGAATTCTGTTCTTCCAAGAAGTACAGTAGGCTCAAAATATGTATCCAGATCCGCCTCCACTCCTTTATGAAGGATTTTGGCTTTTCCCTGTTCCACAAGGGTATCTGCCTGTCCGTAGGTAACAACAGCTCCGTCTACTGCCCCTGCAGAAAGACTGGACAGTCCCTCTGGAATTGTACTGTTTACCAAATTCACATCTCCTTCTTCCAATCCAGCTTCTTCCAGGATTTTCAGTAAATACATTTGCGGAGCTGCGCCTCTCTGATAGGAAATCGTCTTTCCCTTCAGATCCTTCAGAGTGGAAATCCCAGAATCCACAGTCACTGCAAGCTGCCATGCAGAGCCATATCCTGCAACTGTCAGAAGCTTTGTATCAATGCCATTGGATTTCGCCATGACTCCTGCAAAGCCTGCATAATAGGCATAATCCAGATCCTGGGATACCAGTGCCTCATGGATGGCCGGCGCTGCCCCTGTAAAGGCAGTCAGCTTCGCATCATAGCCAAGAGGATGAAGATATTCATCCAGATACCCCTTTTCCTGGGCCAGTGCAAGAGTTCCCTCTGCCCAGTCTGAGCCAGCACTTGGAAATCCGATCTGCACCTCCTTGTATTCTCCTTTTTCTGTTTTTTTCGCCTTGGCATTTACCGTTTCCCCAAAAGCTCCATATCCTCCTGCAATCAGGCCAAGTGCAAATACTGTTCCCAAAAATACCGCTGTAAGTTTTCTGTTTCTCATTTTATCACTCCCTCTTCCTTATCCTGCGTTTACTTTACTAGATCACTTTTTCTGACAGTTGCAACACAGAAATTGATCTCTTCATCCTCATCTTCTCCGGCTCCGCCGCCTGTCATTAGTCTGGCATTAGGATCCACGCCCTCAATAACGGTTATCTTACCAAGCTGATTTCCTGTCAGGGAGCCCGGCACCCGGAAGGTTTCCACATTAATTTTTTCCACTGAAATCTCCTGAGGTTTCTCCACCTGGGGAATCCACTCATAGGGTACACGGTAAGCCCTGTAAATCATATTATTGGTAAATTTTCCAAGAATGGTATTAAAATACGGATTGATGTATTCCCACACGATTTCATGGTCCGGCGTCACCTCTATCAGTCTTCCATCAGAGCCTTCTGTAATCAGGGTATTTCTATTTGGAAGCCTCTGTGCAGAACTGATATAGGAACTGTAAAACTTGGACGCATCGGTAAACAAAAGATATCCTGCTTCCTGAGGGGTATACTGCCAGGTAATTTCCAGTGTCACAGGATTGAACTGAAGGACTCTGGAATAATCCCGCCTTGCATTATTTACTCCTGTCAGAGCTCCTGGATTCGGCACACCGTAGCCGCCTTCTCCTCCATTGTCAAACACCAGAAGATCTCCCTCTCCCGGCAGTCCCTTGGGAATCATGTGCAGATGGTGCTGTCCGATAATCCAGCCCAGCTTTTTCGTTGCTTCACTTTCATTAAAATCCGGTCCCAGCTTCCAGACAATATCCCCTGTTTTTTTGCTGATTATGGCAAGAATATTGGAATTTCGTCCGTCAATAATAATATTTTCCGGATGGAAACGCTCATCCCCCTGATCATACCATTTGTTTTCGCCCAACACAGACATGCTGTTAATATGCATCCAGTCTCCGCCGGCCTCACCCTGAAGGCATGGATTGCGGAACAGCGCATTTCTGGCAGCTTCATCAAAGCCAAACTGTTCAAAATGATCACTAGCTCTCCAGCTCCAGAGAATATTTCCCTCCCAGTCTACCTCAATAATTTTGTCATCAATCAGACGCTTATCTGAAATCTCATGCTGGTAAAGATTTTCGTGAGTCAGAAGAAGCGTGTTCCCTCCGTCTGTACGAGGTTCTCCGCCCGGGTAGTAATAGCCTACGGTAGATCCCTCTCTCTGAAAATCATGATGCTGCCTTGCCATATAGACCGGTTCCTTATCTCCATCTCCAATCAGCTCTGTATGGTCAAATTTCCATACAATATTTCCCTCCCAGTCTACCTGCACCAGATCAATCTGATCCTGATAGGCTTTTTTTCCCGGACGGGTTCCTGTTGTACCCATTACATAGCCGCCGGGAAGAATTTTATTGGGAAAGCCTCCCAGCCCCGCCCACAGCTGAACCTCTCTTCCATTCATATCAATAAGCAAAGCTCCCTTTGCCGAAGGAAAAACCGTATAACCGTTAAATGCCTTTTCTTTATCATAAACTGTTGTTCCCGTAGGAAAAATACTTGGATATCCCATATATCTGTACCTCCTTATAATTTTTTGATGTTTTCCGCAATAATCAGCTTATGTACAAAGCCCAAAGACCGTTCCCTGAGCTGCCCGTCCTTAAAATACAATAATGCAGGTACAGAACCTACCTCATATTCCTCTGCCAGAAATATTTCTGCAGGAATTTCCACCTTTCCAAAAAACACGCTGTCCCCAAGCTCCTCTGAAAGCTCCTGAATGCCTGCCTCCAGTTTTTTGCAGTGTGTGCAGGTTTTGGAATAAAATTCTACGACTGCTGTTTTATTTTCTTTTAATGCTGCCTCAAAGTTCTGTGCTGTCAGTTCCTTTACCATTTTTTCGGTTCCTTTCTCTATAAAAAATTATTGGTAATGCTCCAGAATATACCGGGCTGCGGCAGTAGCTGCTGCTGCCCCGTCTGCCGCAGCAGTAATCACCTGCCGAAGCTTTCCGGCTCTTACATCACCGGCTCCATAAAAGCCTTCTGCTGATGTGAGGCCTTCCTCTTCTGTCTGGATATATCCATTTTTATCCAGGTTTACCAGCCCCTTGAGAATTTCTGTCCGGGGCTGCATTCCGATTGCGGCAAAAATGCCATGAACAGTCAGTTCTCTTCCAGAATCAAGGAAAAGCTGTATCTCTCTGCCTCTCTTTTCCAGCTTTTTCACTTCCGTACTCCGAATGATTTCCACATTTTTCTTTTTCTCCAGAAGCTTCAGAGTACCATATGCTCCCCGGAAGCTTTCTCTCCGGTGTATAAGAAAAACCTTCCTGCAGATTTCCGACAGCAGCAGCGCATCATCCAGTGCAGTATTTCCGCCTCCAATCACTGCTGCGTCTTTTCCCTGATAAAAGGCACCGTCACAGGAAACGCAGTAGGAAATTCCATTTCCCTCCAGCTTTTTACTTCCTGGAATCATAAGTCTCCGATGAGAAGCTCCTGCTGCATAAATCACTGTTTTTGCTTCCAGACAGCTTCCGGACTTCAGCTCCACCTGAAAATATTTTTCCGTTTTTGTAATGCCTTTGGCTTCGTCCTCCAGGATTTCAATCTCCAGCTTTTTCGCATGGTTCAGAAATCTTTCTCCCAGCTCATATCCGCTGATTCCCGGCAGACCCGGATAATTGTCAACACAGGGACTTTCTGCGATCTGCCCGGTTCCCTCATATTCCTTTTCCAGAAGCAGAACGTCCAGATTTGCTCTTTTTGCATAAATTGCAGCAGTAATGCCTGCTGGTCCGCTTCCGATAATCAGCACATCTCTCATTTTCTCCCTCCCATCATTAATCATATTTACATATCTGTTTAGTATGTTTTTCATGTCGATGATACTACCATATAACAACAGCACCTGTCTAATACACAAAAAAAATAGCCAGCTATAGCTTTAAGCTATAACCAGCCTGTATATTCTCTATATCTCCTCATATTCTCTGCTGCTTTCATCCAGATATTTCTTCAGAGCAGATACATATCTGTCCCCCAGACGGCTGAGAGTAAGATTTTTCCTTGTAATGTATCCAATATCCATCCTATTTCCCTCTGAATCATCCTCATCCAGGAAAGGTACTGCCCGGTAATTACTGCCGTTAAGCTCGTCACAGATAATTCCGGAACAAAGAGTGTATCCGTTCAGACCAATCATCAGGTTCAGCATAGTGGCACGATCATTTGCCCTGATAAGGCGGCTGTAATCATTGGTGGGCAGAATTTCCTCTGACAGATAAAAAGCACTGTTATCTCCCTGTTCAAAAGAAAGACAGGGGTATGGCTCTAGCTGGCTGAAACGAATGACTTTCTCATCAGCAAGAGGATGCCCCTTCCACAGATACACATAAGCTCTGCATTTGATCAGCATATGAAATTCCAGATCAGCAGACTTCAGAAGCTTTTCCATGGATTTTCGATTAAAGCTGCTGAGATACAGAACTCCTATCTCACTTCTCATTGTTCTCACATCATGGATAATCTCCTCTGTTCTTGTTTCCCGGATAGCAAATTCATACTTTGACATATCACAGTTTTTTGCCACATCCACAAAGGCCTTCACTGCAAAAGAATAATGCTGAGTGGATACACCAAACTTCTCTTTGCGGATACCACTGCCTTCATATCTCTGAAGAAGCTGTTCATACTGCATACAGATTTCTTTTGCATAAAGCAGAAACTCTGCGCCGTCATCGGTAAGTGTCACACCTCTGCCACTGCGGAAAAAGATCGTGATACCTATTTCCTTTTCCAGTTCCTTGACTGGCATTGGTAAGAGACGGCTGAGATACATAAAGAAGCTCTGCTGCCTTATTCATGGATTTTGTTTCTGCTATGGTCAATATGTATCTGAGCTGTACAAAAGTCATTGCTGTACTCTCCTTTTTCCTGTTGTATTATTGTTTCTGAAAAAGCAGCTTTCCCTCTGAATTCCTTTAATCCTTAAACCTTTTCTCCATAATGCAGCACTGAATCTCAAGGCCAAGGCTTTTATAAAAGGCATACGCTTCCCTGTTAAAAGACCATACCTTAAGATCAATCCTTTTCAGCTTTTCTTTTTTTGCCAATGTTTCCATACAGGCGTAAAGCTGTTTTCCCACACCTCTTCTTCTGTAATCCTCCATAACGTAAACAGCATCAATATAAAGTGTATGATTCTTTTTCAGCATGGGGTTTACCGGTGTTTCCTTTCTTTTTGCAATCACAGCTCCCACAAGCTTTTCACCTGCCTTTGCGCCCACAGCCACATATTCGTCACTTTCCAGAATTTCCTGATATTCCTCTCTGGTTAAAAGCTCTTCCGTATCCACATAAATATCCGGTCTTCCATTTACATGTTCTTTATGAAGCACATGATAGGCTCTGTTTACAAACTCATAATCTTTCATGGAAAGCTCTGTTATCTGTATGCTTTCTGTCATTTCCTTTCTCCTCCTTTGAAAAAACTGTCCCTATTATAATAAATCAGGCAGTCACAATCAAGCCCCGGACAAAATGGTTGACAACATCATGGAGTGCAAAGCAGAAAACTTTTTACATTTTTCTTTTTATAGGGTACAATGAATTTGGGAATGAAGTTCTCCCAAGGGAAACCTGAACTGCTTATTAAGCTGATGACTTCTGAGATTATCATATCGCAGAAGCACCAGCTTTTTTTCTGCGATAAAAACTAGGAGGAAATTTATGTTAACGTCACTTGCCTTTATTTTTCTGGCAGGCCTTGCTATGGCCGCCTTCTGCCAGATGCTGAAGCTTCCCCGTATCATCGGCATGCTTGCCTGCGGAATCATTCTGGGGCCCCATGTACTGGATCTTCTGGATCCTTCCATCCTGTCCATTTCATCAGAATTGCGCCAGATTGCTCTGCTTATTATCCTGCTGAAGGCCGGGCTTTCACTGGATCTTTCGGATCTGAAAAAAGTAGGACGGCCTGCTGTTATGATGTCCTGTGTCCCGGCTGCCTTTGAAATTCTGGCATTTTTTCTTTTTGCCCCTCATATTCTGGGCATTACCGGAATGGAAGCAGCTGTAATGGGTGCAGTCCTGGGAGCTGTTTCTCCGGCAGTTGTGGTTCCACGGATGGTACAGCTTATTGACACTGGGTATGGAACAAAAAAAAGCATTCCTCAGCTGATCCTTGCAGGATCCTCCTGTGATGATATTTTTGTGATCGTGCTGTTTTCTACCTTTGTGAGTATGGTCCAGGGAGGACATGCCAGTGTATCAGATTTTGCTGCTGTCCCGGTTTCAATTATCCTGGGAGCTGCACTTGGAGCTGTAACCGGCTGTCTTCTCAGTCTGTTTTTTGAGACTTTTTACAGACGTTACCACTATATCCGCAGCAGCACAAAGCTCATCCTTGTCCTTGGCTTTGCCTTCCTTATGACAGCTGTGGAAACCTGGCTGAAAAACACAGTTGCCCTGTCCGGCCTTCTGGCAGTTGTCAGTATGGCCTGCATTCTCAGACAGAAGAGTCCCGTCTCTGTATCTAAAGGTCTTTCTGAAAAATTCGGTAAGCTGTGGCTTGGTGCTGAGGTGATACTTTTTGTTCTGGTAGGCGCTGCAGTGGATATACGCTACACCCTGGATGCAGGACTTCCTGCTGTGGCAATGATCTTTCTTTCCCTTCTGTTTCGCTGCCTTGGCGTTGCACTCTGCATGGCAGGAACCAGCCTGAATCCAAAGGAACGGCTTTTCTGCATCATAGCCTATCTTCCAAAGGCCACTGTGCAGGCAGCCATCGGCTCCATTCCCCTGACTCTTGGATTACCCTGTGGAAAAATCGTCCTTTCTGTAGCGGTGCTGGCAATTCTTATTACTGCCCCACTTGGAGCCATTGGGATGGACCTAGGCTACAAAAAGCTCCTGTCCCGGTAACTGAAGCTTCTATATGCAGAGATTACTGTTCACCGTAACAGGAAAAGGAATATTTTTTCTCCTACTGTACACTCTATATTGACAGCAGAGAAATCTCACGGTACGATTTCACCAAACCCTGTACATATACAGGGAGAAAAGGAGATACTATTATGAAAATTTTATTTTATGGTGCAAAAGACTACGATCAGCAGTTTTTTGACAAGTTGGCTCCGGAATACCCGGGAATTACTTTTAAGTTTATTGAAGCAAATCTCTATGAGGAAACCGCTTCTCTTGCCAAGGGCTATGATGGAATCTGTGCCTTTGTAAATGCAGATATCAGTACAGCTGTTGTAAAGGAACTCCATATCCAGGGGGTAAGGCTGATCCTTATGCGCTGCGCAGGCTATAATAATGTGGATCTTAAAGCGGCTGCCCATTACGGAATTAAGGTTCTCCGGGTACCCGGATACTCCCCGGAGGCTGTTGCCGAACACGCTATGGCACTTGTTCTCACTGCCAACCGCCACACCCACAAGGCTTATATTAAATGCCGCGAAAATAACTTTGCCCTGAATGGACTTATGGGGGTGAATCTTTACAAAAAAACAGCTGGTATTGTGGGAACCGGAAAAATCGGCCTTGCCATGGCAAGAATCTGCCGGGGCTTCGGCATGCGTGTGATTGCCTACGACCTTTATCCAAACAAAGAACTGGATTTCCTGGAATATGTATCTCTGGACGAGCTTTTAAGCACAAGTGATCTGATCAGTCTTCACTGCCCGCTGACAGAGGAAACCCATCATCTCATCAACGAAGACTCCATCTCCAAAATGAAGGATGGCGTGATCCTGGTAAACACTTCCAGAGGCGGTCTTATTAAAACAGAGGATCTGATCGCAGGAATCCGCGATCATAAATTCTTTGCAGTGGGACTTGATGTATATGAAGAGGAATCTGAGCTTGTCTATGAGGATATGTCGGAGCGCATCCTTCAGAGTTCCACGATCCAGCGTCTCCTCTCCTTTCCCAATGTGGCAATGACCTCTCACCAGGGCTTTTTTACAGAAGAGGCTCTGACAAATATTGCAGAAACAACCCTGCAGAATGCCGCTGATTTCCGTGACGGCAAAGAACTGAAAAATCAGGTGACTATATAAAAATATCACTGACCCAAGACTTCGGCAAAGTCTAATAAAAACTCCCCGGCGGCATCCTTCTGTAGTATGAAGGAACACTTCCGGGGAGCATTTGTTTGCAAATTTACTTTTCAAAGGCTTCTCTTAAAAGAGTAATTTCTCTTGTCCATCCCGCATCATCATTGGGAGTTTCCAGAATAAAAGGAATATTCTTAAGCGCCGGATGACGGATTACACGGACCAGAGCCTCCAGACCAATCTCACCTTCTCCGATCCTTGCATGACGGTCCTTATGGCTTCCAAGACCGTTCATACTGTCATTAAGATGCACTGCCTTCAGTCTGGACAGCCCGATTACTTTATCAAATTCTGTCAGCACACCGTCAAGGTCATTTACAATATCATAACCGCCGTCCCACACATGACAGGTGTCCAGACAGATTCCCATTTTATGATCCTTTTTTACCAGCTCCAGAATGGCATGAAGCTCCTCAAAGCTTCTTCCCACCTCAGAGCCCTTTCCTGCCATGGTTTCCAGAAGAACAATTGTTGTCTGTTCCTCTATAAGAACCTCATTGAGAATCTCTGCGATCTTTTGGATGCCCACTTCTGCCCCCTGTCCTACATGGCTGCCCGGATGAAAATTATAATAATTTCCCGGCGTATACTCCATACGCTTCAAATCATCTGCCATAGTGTTTCTGGCAAATTCCTGCAGCTCTTCCTTGGCTGCACAACAGTTCATGGTATAGGGCGCATGGGCCACGATTTTTCCAAATCCATTGTCACCTGCAAGCTGAAGAAATTTCTCCACATCTGTCTCGTCAATGGCTTTGGCATTGCCTCCTCTTGGATTTCTTGTAAAAAACGCAAAGGTGTTTCCTCCGTTTGCAATCATCTGCTGCGCCATTTTTTCATAACCTTTGGATGAGGTTGTATGATTTCCAATATATAACATATCTTTTCTCCATCTTCTGTATTTATCCGAAACCTGTGTGATGCAGTCTGCAGTCACTGACTGCCAGAAAAAATCATCCCGGCGCCATACATGTTCCGGATAACCCTATTATAGCAGAAAACCTTCTGTACAAAAAGAGAAAATCTGTTGACGAAAATCCAAAAAATACCTATACTTTTATTAATTGCCGATATCCGGATTTTTTAATCAAATACCCGGCTGTCTGCTTATTTTTACCAATGACAAAGGAGCTGCGTATGAATCCACCATCCAGAAACCAAAGGCCTGATTCTTCCAGGCAAAGTTCCCGAACCTCCGGGCAGAAAACCAGACCCAATTCCGGGAATGTAAAAAAATCATCCTCTCAGCGCTCCAGAGCGTCTTCCGCTCACAGCGGAAACAGAAGCCGTTCACGCTCTGCAGCCGCACACAAACGACGTATCAGCCGCAAATCCCGTTATTACAGACAAAGGCAGAAAAAAATCTTTCTTATGACAGCAGGCGCTGTACTTCTGCTTTTTCTTCTTGTTATTTCTTTTGTAATCCGAAGCTGCGGAGACAAAAAAGCAGAATCAGCCTCCTCACAGAACACTCAGACAGAGGGGAAAAATAATTCTGCCAAAAAAGTGAGTGACAAAGACACTGCTTCCGGTGATGAAAACACCGAAGCGACTGACAAAAACCCAAATCTTCCGGAGAATCCGGTTTCACTGACTGTCAGTGTGGTTGGCGACTGCACCCTTGGCACAGATGAGTCTTTTGACTATGATACCAGTCTTAATGCCTATTACGAAAGCTATGGCGCTGATTACTTTTTCTCCAATGTAAAAAATATTTTTTCTGAAGACGATCTGACGATTGCAAACTTTGAGGGAACTCTTACAGACTCCGAAGAACGGGAAGAAAAACAATTTGCTTTTAAAGCTCCGGCTGAATATGCAGACATACTCACTGCCGGTTCTGTGGAAGCGGTAAATACAGCCAATAATCACAGCCATGATTATGGAGAACAGAGCTTTACCGATACCCTGACCGCCCTTGATCAGAAGGGGATCACTCATTTCGGGTATGACGAAACGGCTGTTATAGATGTCAAGGGCATCAAAGTAGGACTTGTAGGAATCTATGAGCTGAAAGATCATCTGAACCGGGAAGAACAGTTAAAACAGAATATTGCCAAAGTAAAAGAAGAGGGCGCTGTGATCACCATTGTGATCTTCCACTGGGGAAATGAAAAGGAAGAGGTTCCTGACAGCAACCAGATGACACTGGGAAGACTTGCCATTGATGAAGGCGCGGATCTTGTCTGCGGTCATCATCCTCATGTGCTTCAGGGAATTGAAGAATACAAAGGCAAGAACATTGTTTACAGTCTGGGAAATTTCTGCTTTGGCGGAAATTCCTACCCAAGCGATATGGACACCATGATCTTCCAGCAGACCTTTACGGTAGATAAAAACGGAGTAAAAGCTGACAATGTCACCAATGTGATCCCCTGCTCCATTTCCTCTGAATATGATTATAACAACTATCAGCCCACTCCTGCCCAGGGTGACGAGGCGGACCGGATCCTGGCCAAAATTCAGGAAAGAAGCTCCTGGATCACGCCTGCTGAAACATCGGAACCGGTCGGTGAATCCAGTCAGGAATCTGCTGATCTCTCTGACAGTGAGTAAGCGCTTAATTGGTTCTTTCCATACTTAG
>NZ_HF998977.1:0-28446 GCF_000433815.1 Blautia sp. CAG:257 | reverse complement strand
CTATATTGTAAAAGTCGGATAGGGGAAGATTTCTCTGAAACAGAAAAGGACTGTCTGAATTTGAAAATATCAAGTTCAGGCAGTCCTGTTTTTTTGCATCCGGTAAAGGAAAATGAGATATATTGAGCTGTTTTTACTGTATCCCCAGTTGATGTGCGAAAGCCAGGAACTGTTTTTCCATATCCCGGAAGGGATGCTCTTCCAGATCAGGCGCAGACTGAAGGGGTACGGTGGGATGATTTTTTTCACCCGGGAACAGAACCGGAAGCTCCGCAGAAAGAATATCGTTGTCAATCTGTTTCCACATCATATGTTCTTCAGAAGACAGGTCATTCAGATTAAATTTTTCCCAGATCACATTCATGATCATTTCTTCAATTTCAAGATAATTAGACAGATGCGCCTTTACCGGGCGGATGATGTCTGAGATATAGGCTTCGCTGGCATCGTGAAGGAGGCAGGCAAGAACCATGCGTTCAGACCATCCTCTGGCCCGGGCTTCTTTTGCGCAGTTGAGGCAGTGCTGGGCTACAGAGTAAAAGATCAGAGTCTGTCCTCCGCCCCGGCAAAGAAAGCTCAGGGCATGAGCAATATCTTCCAGACAGATATTTTCCGGCTTTATATGCATGGGATCAAATTTCCTGCCGGTACAGGTGTTCATAATACTCATAAAAAAGGCTCCTTTCTCCGGAAATTATATATGCTCAGATTAGCATATTTCCGGGAAAGGAGCAAGGTGTCAGTGGTTAAAAGGAGCATAGGAATACCTGCTTCCTGCTTGTTTTGGCAGTTCTCAGATGATAAAATAAAAAGAAAAATGAATGGTTTTTATATGGGGTGGCAGAATTATGACAGAAGATACAGGGAAAAATATATCAGAGGAACTGAAAAATGATTTTACGATGGATAAGCTCTGGGCTGTTCTGTGCCTGATGCAGGGCGAAAGGTTTTATACGGCGCGGGGACTTGAGTTTCATTATAAAATCCGGGGAAATGAGATTTTTGTGGACAGAAAGGTAAACAGTAAAAGTATTACCAGAAGCAGTGTGGAAATGGTTTTTAGGAAACTGCAGGAGAGGCGGCAGGGAGGAGAGGAATTTCCCCTTCCCGTACAGGGACCGAAAAAACTGGGGGTATTCGGCGCCAGCTATCTTTATCCTGTTCTGAAAAGGCTGGAGCTGGTAAGACCGGAATAAAAGAAATAAAGGGATATTTTTCAGACGCTATGTGAGAGACAAGGTATGTCCCTGTTAAGCTGCATGCAGATCCTATGGGCTGTCCCCAGGCAGGACAGCAGAATCCGGAAGCTGTACAGGGGAACAGATCCGGCAGGTACAACTGCAGGTTGTATATTTTTGAAAAATAAACTATAATAAACATCTGAACAGACAGTCTGAATGGGCTGAGTAAAATACATGCCGGGAATGACCTGCAGTCGTATAAAAACTGCAGGTATATACCAATAAAGACAGGGAGTTGCAGAAGATGAGAGCAGAGGTTGTGAGCATGGATGCGAAGCATCCGGATAAAGAGGCAATAAAAAGAGCAGGACAGATACTGAAAAACGGAGGGCTGGTGGCTTTTCCAACGGAAACAGTATACGGACTGGGAGGAAATGCCCTGGATTCCCGGGCATCCATGAAAATTTATGCTGCAAAGGGACGTCCGTCAGACAATCCTCTGATCATTCACATTGCAGATATGGACAGCCTGAAAGAGATTGTGTCGGAAATTCCGGAAAAGGCACAGCTTCTGGCAGAGAAATTCTGGCCGGGGCCTCTGACCATGATTCTTCCAAAAGCAGAGATTGTTCCCGGGGAGACGACCGGCGGTCTTGACAGCGTTGCAGTCCGGTTTCCCAGTGATCTGATCGCTCAGGAGCTTATCCGGGCGGCGGGAGGCTTTGTTGCGGCTCCGAGCGCAAACACATCGGGCCGTCCAAGTCCTACCAGAGCTGAGCATGTGGAGGAAGATCTGGGAGATGCCATTGATATGATCCTGGATGGAGGACAGGTTGGTATCGGCCTGGAATCTACGATTGTAGATTTTACAGAGGATGTTCCGGTAGTATTGAGACCAGGGTATATTTCTCTGGAAATGCTTCAGGAGATTCTGGGTGAGGTACGAATGGACAGAGGGCTTCTGATTACAGACAGCAGTGTTCATCCAAAAGCTCCGGGAATGAAATACCGTCATTATGCGCCAAAGGCGGATCTTGCTGTTGTGGAAGGAAATACAGAGCAGGTAATCGCCTATATAAACCGTATGACAGAAGAAGCGGTAAGTCAGGGCAGACGTGTGGGGATCATTGCCACAGACGAAACGTCAGCTTTGTACAAAAACGGAGTTGTGCGGAGTATCGGAAGCAGGGAGGATGAGGAGACGATCGCCCATCATCTTTACGAAGTGCTTCGGGATTTTGACGGGGATGGTGTCAGCGCTATTTACTCAGAGGCATTTTATACGCCCAGAATGGGACAGGCTATTATGAACCGGCTTTTAAAAGCTGCAGGACATAAGATTATAAACGTACAGGAGGAACAGGAATGATAGCATTAGGATGTGACCACGGTGGATTTGAACTGAAACAGGAGATTAAAAAGCATCTGGATCAGCAGAATATAGAGTATATTGACTATGGATGCGACAGTCAGGAGGCTGTTGATTATCCGGTTTATGCAAAAAAAGTGGCAAGAGCGATACAGAATGGTGAATGTGAAAAGGGAATCCTGATCTGCGGAACAGGTATTGGAATTTCCATTACAGCAAATAAATTTAAGGGAATCCGCGCAGCACTTTGTACAGACTGCTTCAGCGCAGAGGCAACAAGACTTCACAATGATGCCAATGTTCTGGCAATGGGAGGAAGAGTTGTAGGCGCAGGTCTTGCGCTTAAGATCGTGGATACTTTCTTAAACACACCGTTTTCCAATGACGAAAGACATATTCGCAGAATCAGCCAGATAGAGACAGACTGATATAAAGAAGATAAAGGGGACCGGACGATCTGTAAAGGGTTTGTCCTGTTTACCTGAATCACAAAGCCTGTTGATCTCAGACAACAGGCAGTTTATAAAGTATTATGGGGAGGGTTTTACAATGGAGAAAGAAAAAAGAATGGACTATATTTCCTGGGATGAGTATTTTATGGGGGTGGCAATGCTTTCCGGGATGCGGTCCAAGGATCCTCATTCACAGGTGGGAGCCTGTATTGTAAGTGAGGACAACAAGATTCTTTCCATGGGATACAACGGATTTCCTATGGGATGCTCGGATGATAAGTTTCCGTGGGCAAGAGAAGGCGATGCCCTGGACACAAAGTATCTTTATGTGACTCACAGTGAGCTGAACGCAATCCTGAATTACAGAGGCGGAAGCCTGGAGGGCGCGAAGCTTTACGTTTCACTTTTTCCCTGTAATGAGTGCGCCAAGGCCATTATTCAGTCCGGGATCAAAACCATTGTATATGACTGTGACAAATATGAAAATACTCCGTCCGTGATCGCGTCCAAGCGTATGCTGGATGCAGCCGGCGTCAGATACTATAAATACAACCGTACCGGAAGAGAGATCAGGATTACTGTCTGAAAAGGTAAAAATGCTGTCTGCCCAGAAAATTCTGTCAGATTTTTACGGGGCAGCCATAAAAGTGCGGGATTTGTTCCGGGTTTTCCGTTCAGGAGGCTTGACACAGGAGATTTTTTCGCATACAATGAGTAAAAGTTCGTGGAAACACAACTGAAAACAGAAAACGGCGAAGAAGAGAATAGTACACGCAGAGCAATCTCAGAGAGAAATCCCGAAGCCTGTTCAGCTGTCAGGCGGTGGTGTGAGGATTTTGTGCGCGAACCGTGGAACCGGCCTCAGAGCTCCGTGCAATTGAAGTACGGCGTATTTCTGCGTTAAAGAAACAGGAGAGAGCAGTATAAATACAGACTGTCCGTGAGGCAGCTGTTTATGGAGGTACTGCTAATCAGGGTGGTACCGCCGAAGTCCTTCGGTCCCTTTGCAGGGATTGGAAGGGCTTTTTTTATTTACCGGGAAAGTAGTGCATTCTGTCCTTCCCAGTCCCGGAAACAGGAAATAACAGTATTGAAAAAAGGAGAATGATCATGGCAAAAGAGAAAAAATTAGTAGAAGCCATCACTTCCATGGAGGAAGATTTTGCGCAGTGGTATACTGACGTAGTAAAAAAGGCAGAGCTTTGCGATTACACAAGCGTAAAGGGCTGCATGGTGATCAAGCCGGCCGGCTATGCCATCTGGGAAAACATCCAGAATGAGCTGGACAGAAGATTCAAAGAAACAGGCGTTCAGAATGTTTACATGCCTATGTTTATTCCGGAGTCTCTTCTTCAGAAAGAAAAGGATCACGTAGAGGGCTTTGCGCCGGAGGTTGCATGGGTAACTCACGGCGGACTGGATCCTCTTCAGGAGCGTCTCTGTGTGCGTCCGACCTCTGAGACTCTGTTCTGCGATTTTTATCAGAAGGAGATCCAGTCCCACAGAGATCTTCCGAAGGTTTACAATCAGTGGTGTTCTGTAGTCCGCTGGGAAAAAACAACCCGTCCGTTCCTGCGTTCCAGAGAATTTCTGTGGCAGGAAGGCCATACTGCTCATGCAACAGCTGAAGAGGCGGAAGAGAGAACCATTCAGATGCTGAATGTATATGCAGACTTCTGTGAGGAAGTTCTTGCAATCCCGGTTGTAAAAGGCCAGAAAACAGACAAAGAAAAATTTGCAGGCGCAGAGGCGACTTATACAATCGAGTCTCTGATGCACGATGGAAAAGCTCTGCAGTCCGGAACCAGCCATAACTTCGGCGACGGCTTTGCAAAAGCTTTCGGTATTCAATATACAGACAAAGAAAACAAGCTTCAGTATGTTCATCAGACATCCTGGGGAATGACAACCCGTATGATCGGAGCTATCATTATGGTTCACGGTGACAACAGCGGTCTTGTGCTTCCTCCGAGAATCGCTCCGGTACAGGCTGTGATCATTCCGATCCAGCAGCGCAAAGAGGGTGTTCTGGAAAAAGCAGATGAGCTGTTTGAGACTCTGAAAGCTGCAGGAATCCGCGTGAAGGTGGACGATACAGACAGAAGTCCGGGATATAAATTCTCCGAGCAGGAAATGCGCGGTATTCCGGTTCGTATTGAGTGCGGTCCCAAGGATATCGAAAACGGACAGGCTGTGATCTGCCGCCGTGATACACGGGAAAAATATGTGGTAACTTTTGAGGAGCTGGCAGGAAAGGTTCAGGAAGTTCTTGACACCATGCAGAAGGATATGCTGGAAAGAGCCCGCGCTCACCGGGAAGCTCATACCTATGTTGCAACGGATTATGAAGAGTTTAAAGAGACCATCAACACGAAACCGGGCTTTGTAAAAGCAATGTGGTGCGGCGATCAGGCCTGCGAGGACAAGA
This sequence comes from Blautia sp. CAG:257, assembly GCF_000433815.1. NCBI lineage: Bacteria > Bacillati > Bacillota > Clostridia > Lachnospirales > Lachnospiraceae > Blautia > Blautia sp. CAG:257. Next base: position 23,016 of record NZ_HF998977.1, on the reverse strand, counting down.
TCAAGGAAGACGTACAGGCAACTTCCAGATGTATGCCGTTTGAGCAGGAGCATTTAAGCGATGTGTGCGTATGCTGCGGAAAACCTGCGAAAAAAATGGTTTACTGGGGAAGAGCATACTAAGATGAAGCTGAATATACCTTCCGGTGCGGAAATTATTCTGAATACGCTGGAACAGCACGGATATGAGGCCTATGTAGTGGGCGGCTGTGTCCGGGATTCCATTCTGGGACGCTGTCCCGATGACTGGGACATTACCACATCTGCATCTCCGGAGCAGGTAAAAGCGCTTTTCAGAAGAACTGTAGATACCGGACTTCAGCATGGAACAGTAACCGTTCTCATAGAAAAAGAAGGCTTTGAGGTAACTACTTACCGGGTGGACGGCGATTATGAGGATGGCCGTCATCCCAAAGAAGTAAGGTTTACCTCAAATCTTAAAGAGGATCTGAAACGGAGAGATTTTACCATTAATGCCATGGCATATCATCCTGAGAGGGGACTTGTAGATCTTTTTGGCGGAGTGAATGACATGGAAAAAAAGGTGATCCGCTGCGTGGGTGATCCCATGGAGCGGTTTCAGGAGGATGCGCTGAGGATTCTGAGAGCTGTCCGCTTTTCCGCCCAGCTGGGCTTTACCATAGAAGCGAGTACAAAGGAAGCCATAGGAGCTCTGGCTCCCAATCTTAAACTGGTCAGCGCCGAGAGGATTCAGGTGGAGCTTGTAAAGCTTCTTGTTTCCCCCAATCCGGACTACCTCCGTGCTGCATATGAAACAGGGGTGACAGCAGAGTTTTTGCCGGAGTTTGATGTGTGCATGAAAACTGATCAGAATACTCCCCATCACTGTTATACAGTAGGCGAACATATTCTGAAAAGTCTTTTGCACGTCAGAGCGGACAAGGTTCTTCGCCTGACCATGCTTCTTCATGACATTGGTAAGCCGGTGGTAAAAACAACGGACGAAAATGGCCGCGATCATTTTAAAATGCACGGACCGGAAAGTGAGCAGATGGCAAAAGCCATTCTGCGCCGGCTGAAATTTGATAATGACACCATTCATAAGGTTTGTCGGCTTGTAAAGTGGCATGACGCCAGACCGGCAGCCCAGATGCCAAATGTACGCCGCTCTGTCAACAAAATCGGGGAAGATATTTTTCCACTTTATCTGGAGGTTCAGAGAGCAGATATGCTGGCGCAAAGCACTTATCAGCGCCGGGAAAAGGAAGAGCGGCTGGAAGGTGTGAAATCCTGTTATGAGCAGATCGTGGAGAAAAAACAGTGTGTTTCCCTGAAAAGTCTGGCAGTTACAGGCAGAGATCTTATTCAGGCCGGTTATAAGCCGGGCCCTTATCTGGGAGAAATTCTGGATCAGCTTCTGGAGCATGTTCTGGAGTATCCGGAAGACAATCAGAAGGAAACGCTGATGCAGCTGGTGAAAGAATACCAGGATTAAAATTTCAGAAAGCATGAAACGTATAGGAGAGGTCCCTTCACAGAAATTTTCTGTGGAGGGATTTTTTCTGCAAATAGGATCAGAAATCAAAGAACATGATAAAACACCTGGCGGGACAGTACCGTGTGAACAGCTACGCATAATTTCCGCTCCTCTGTACATAAGTATAGAAAGTACAAAAAATGAGGGGGAAGCAGATTTGTATGATTATGGATTCAGCGTTCTGGAACAGTACGAGCTGACTGTAAAAAGTACAGCCCGTACCAGAGGAGGACTTCTCTGTCAGACTGACAGAGGTCCGGCAGTATTACGTGAACAGAGAGGCTCGGGAAAAAAACTTCAGAAGCAGCAGGAGCTTCTTTTAAAGCTGGAGGAAAATGGTTGTCTGGTAGATACCTTTCTGGAAAATAAAGAAGGAGAGCTTATTTCAACTGACCGGGATGGAATTTCCTATACTCTTCAGCGCTGGTATGAAGGGCGGGAATGTGATACAAGATCCAGAGAACAGATTCTGCAGGCAGTGGGGATGCTTGCCGGGATCCATAAAGAAATGAAACTTCCGACAGACCTTTCTTATATGGAAGAAAATCTGAATGACGAGTATCAGCGCCATAATCAGGAACTGAGGAAAATTCGCAGATTTATCAGAAAAAAAGGTCCTGCGTGTGCTTTTGAAAAGGAATATTTAAAATCTGTGGAATGGTTTCTGGCGAGAGGAGAGCTGGCTGTAAATATGCTCAGGGCGTCTTCCTATGCAGACCTTCGGGAAAAGGCAAAAGAAGAAGGCACAGTCTGCCACGGGGAATACAATCAGCATAACGTTCTGATACTGAAAACAAAGACGGCAGTAACAGGGTTCTCACACTGGTGTTTTGGAATCCAGATCGGAGATCTTTACCACTTTATGAGAAAAATACTGGAAAAATCAGGCTGGAATATAAATTTAGCAGAAGAAATGCTAAAAACATACCACAGAATCCGCCCGATTTCCGCAGAAGAGTGGGAAAACCTGAAGATCCGGTTTACTTATCCGGAAAAATTCTGGAAATTGTCCAACTACTATTATACCCACAACAAAGCCTGGATTTCTGAAAAAAATACGGAAAAGCTTCAGGCGCTGATCAGACAGAAAGAAAAATGGGAAGCTTTCGGAGAACAATGTTTTAAAGAATATAATTTTTAAAATACAGACAGAAGGAACTTTATATACTGTTTACACAGCATGTTTCCGGGGAATTTTAGATTTGGGGATCACCGGAGCCTGAAATTTTATGAAGGAGAAACTGTTCAGACTTCCCTTTTTCAGAAAACTGGTGTATAATTAGAAATCATAAACTTCGCAGAGCGCAGTTTAAAAAAGATATAGGGAGGTACAGCGGTATGGATTACAGAGAAGTATATGAGCAGTGGCTTGCGAACCCATACTTCGATGATGCAACAAAAGAGGAACTGAAGAACATCGCAGAAGAAGAGAATGAAATCAAAGAACGTTTTTATATGGATCTGGAATTTGGTACGGCGGGCCTGCGCGGAATCATCGGTGCAGGTACAAACCGTATGAATATTTACGTAGTAAGAAGAGCAACCCAGGGGCTTGCAAATTATATTGCAAAAGTGGGCAAACAGTCCCAGGGTGTTGCAATTGCCTATGATTCCCGCCATATGTCACCGGAGTTTGCTCAGGAAGCAGCTCTCTGTCTTGCTGCAAACGGAATTAAGGCATATATTTTTGAGTCTTTAAGACCTACACCGGAGCTCTCTTTTGCAGTCCGTCACCTTGGCTGTGTTGCGGGAATTAATATCACTGCCAGTCATAATCCGCCGGAATACAATGGATACAAGGTATACTGGGAGGACGGCGCTCAGATCACTCCGCCTCATGATACCGGAATCATGGGAGAGGTAAAGGCAATCTCCGACTGGAATACTGTAAAAACCATGGACAAGGCCCAGGCAGAAAAAGCAGGCCTTTATGAAGTGATCGGTCAGAAGATTGACGATGCCTATATGGAAGAGCTGAAAAAACAGGTGATCCATCAGGATGCCATTGAGGCAGAGGGCAAAAACCTGAAGATCGTTTATACACCTCTTCACGGAACCGGAAATATTCCTGCAAGAAGGATCCTGAAGGAGCTGGGCTTTGAAAACGTATATGTTGTTAAGGAGCAGGAGCTTCCGGACGGCGCGTTCCCTACAGTAAGCTATCCGAATCCTGAAGCAGCCGAAGCCTTTGAACTTGGCCTGAAGCTTGCAAAAGAAGTGGATGCAGATCTTGTTCTTGCCACAGATCCGGATGCAGACCGTCTGGGTGTGCGCGTAAAAGATAAAAACGGCGAATACCATGACCTGACAGGAAATATGTCCGGCTGTCTTCTTGCAAACTATGAGATCGGACAGCGCAGGGCAGTAAACGGAAGCCTTCCGGAGGACGGCGCTCTGATCAAGACAATTGTTACCAGCAATCTGGCAGATGCCATTGCAAAAGGCTATGGCGTTGATCTCATTGAGGTTCTGACAGGATTTAAGTTTATCGGTCAGCAGATTCTGGGATTTGAGAACAGCGGAAAGGGAACTTATCTTTTCGGCTTTGAAGAGAGCTATGGCTGTCTGATCGGTACATACGCAAGAGATAAGGATGCGATTGTGGCTACAATGGCGCTGTGCGAGGCTGCCGCTTACTATAAGACTCAGGGCAAAACTCTCTGGGATGCAATGATCGAGATGTATGACCAGTACGGATATTATAAGGATGATATCAAATCCATTACTCTGAAAGGAATTGAGGGACTTCAGAAGATCCAGGAGATCATGGATACTCTTCGTAAGAATCCTCCGGCAGAGTTTGCAGGACATAAGGTAGTTTCTGCAAGAGATTATAAAAAGGATACCATTACAGATCTGGCAACCGGAGAGGTGAAGCCTACCGGACTTCCAAACTCCAATGTTCTGTACTATGACCTGACAGATGATGCATGGGTATGTGTCCGCCCGTCCGGTACAGAGCCAAAAGTAAAATTCTACTATGGAGTAAAAGGAACTTCCCTTGAGGATGCAGATGAAAAGTCTGCTGTCATGGGCAAGGCTGTTCTTGATATGGTCAATACAATGATGTAATGCGGTGAGAAGATGCAGAATTTTGATGAATTTATGGAAGTGGTGCGAAAAATCCGCAAAAGCTGTCCCTGGGATAAGGTGCAGACTCATGAAAGTCTGAAACCTTATCTGATCAGTGAGACAAATGAACTTCTGGAGGGAATTGATCGTCTGAAAACACACAATGACAGTGAAAATCTCTGTGAGGAGCTGGGAGACGTGCTGTTTCAGGTTGCTCTCCACAGTGTGATCGCCCAGGAAGAGGGGCTGTTTACTATTGAGGATGTGATCGATGGTATTTCTTCAAAAATGCAGTTTCGTCATCCGAAAATCTTTGTTCCGGAGGATGAGACAATGACCTCTCTTTCCTGGGATCAGCTGAAAGAAATCGAAAAGAGCAGGAAGACGAAAAAGCTCTGAAAAGTATTTCAGAAGCATTAGCCGGAAGCGTTGCTTTTTACTCCGTTCACAGTAACCTGAAAGCCCCGGTTTACGGGGATTTGCCACAAAAAACCTTGACAATCTACAGGAAAAGGTATATAAATAGTAAATAGCGTGTGATCGACAGGAAGCATAACGCGATAATAAAGAAAGAGAGCATTTATAGGAGGAAACACCATGAATAAAACAGAATTAGTAGCAGCAATGGCGAAAGAGACAAATCTTTCCAGGAAAGATGTAGAAGCAGTCCTGAAATCTTTCACCGATGTTGTAGCATCCGAGCTCAAAAAAGGCGGAAAAATTCAGCTTGTAGGATTTGGTACCTTTGAGGTAAGCGAGAGAGCTGCAAGAGAAGGAAGAAATCCTCATACTGGTGAAACCATGAAAATCGAAGCTTCCAAAGCACCGAAATTCAAAGCTGGTAAGGCTTTAAAGGATCTTGTAAACGATAAATAATAAAGTTCAGCAGAGGGGGAACAGCGTGTTCCCCCTTTTTCTATAGATTACAGAAAAAAAGAACAGGAGATTTTGTATGCGTCTTGATAAATATCTGAAGGTTTCCCGTCTTATTAAAAGAAGAACAGTGGCAAACGAAGCCTGTGATGCGGGAAGAGTTTTGCTTAATGATAAACCTGCCAGAGCTTCTGCGGCAGTAAAGGCCGGAGACATTGTGGAGATCCAGTTTGGCGGAAAAAGCGTTAAGGTGGAAGTTCTTGATGTAAAAGAGACAGTCCGCAAGGAAGATGCGGAAAGTATGTTCCGCTATCTGTAGTTTTTACGTCTATTTATAATGGGTGTTTCATACATTGTTTATGGAAAGAAACAATGGGAGGCTGACCCTTGGAAGAGAAAAAAACAATGTGCGCCCACAGACTGTCCCTTGATAACCGACAGGAGGGCACGGTTACAGGCGTTCGGGACATTCATTCCTTTAATGAAAGCGAGATTTTGCTGGAAACAGAGGCCGGAAGACTTTCTGTAAAAGGAGAACTGCTCCATGTGCGGAGACTGAATCTGGAAAAGGGAGAGGCCGATATTGAAGGAAAAATAAACAGCTTAACCTATCTTTCAAAAAAGACAGAAAACAAAGAAGAATCTCTGCTGAAGCGGATGTTCCGGTAAAATATGAGCGGTTATATGGAGTATGAGGCAGTACTGTTTCTTCTGTCTGTGGTGATGGGGGCGGCTCTGTTTCTCTTTTATAAGATTCTGACTGCCCTGAGAAAAGTGATTTCCCATCCGTCCTGGGCAGTGGATGCGGAAGACCTTTTTTACTGGACTGCAGCAGGGATTTTTATGTTTTCTGTGATATACAGGTTCAATCAGGGAACCCTCAGATGTTTTCTTTTTGCAGGAAGTATTCTGGGAGCTGTTCTGTGCCGGGGGACGGTGGCAGATCTGTTTGAGCGGATTCTTGTGTTTCTGTGCGGGATTCCGGTGAATTTTGTAAAAATTTCAACAAAGAGGTTGCTATTTCTCTTTAAAAGATGTAGTATTTTATTGTATAAGTATCAAACTATGCAAAAAAGAAAAGGTTTTAAAACAAAGAGGATCAGTCAGGTTGAAAAAGTCAAAAAGAAAGAAAAGCAAAAAAAGAATAACGAATAACTATCTGGGAATGGCTGTTATTTCAGTTGTTGTTCTTCTGCTTCTTGGCGGCCTGGCAATGAAAAGTCACAGCCTCAGAAACAGGATTGCCTATTATGACGCCCAGGCAGCAGAGCTGAAACAGCAGATTTCTGATGAAAAAGAGCGGACAAAGGAAATTGACAAGCGCACAGAGTATATGCAGACAGATGAGTATGCGGCAGAGGTTGCCAGAGACAGACTGGGGCTTGTAAAAGATAATGAGATAGTGTTTGAAGAAGAAAAATAACACGGATTTTGGCGAAAAGTTTTTAATTGCTTTCGCCTGTGTTTGACAGATATTTTGGAACCTGTCCTTTATAATGGCACTTGATGAAGTGTATAAAGGGGAGGGGAAATATGCAGGAATGGATTATTGCCATGCTCGTGATCAGCCTACTGCTGATTTTCCGGGACATGGCAAAAACTATTTTGACGGGGCAAATGTCGAAAAAGGAGGAACCCTTTGCTCCCGGAGAAAGCCATCCTCAGAAGGAGAAGGTGGAGCGGTATGCGGCTTCTTTCCAGAAGCTGGCAGATACCTTTTACGGGATGCCCTACCGGAAAGAATATTTAAGCTCCGGTCAGATTGACGCGATATTGAAGGATACCAATGAGGAAATGTGCAGCAGATGCTATCACAGAGAAATATGCTGGGGAGAAAATTCCGGTTTTCTGAAGCAGGGCGGAGAGGCAATGATCCGCGCCATGGAAGAGGGGGATGAGGAGGCTGTAGAAATGATCCGTCAGGAGTGGGCGGAGATCTGCGGCAAATCCATACAGTATCTGGAAACAGTCAGAGAGCGTTTTCAGAAGGAAAAACAGAATCTGGTATGGAGCAACCGCATGATCGAAAGCAGGCTGGCAGTGGCACAGCAGCTGACAGAGATATCCCGGATCATGGGAATGGTGGCAGAAGATATTTATGATATTTCTCCGGCAGACCCGAAGTTTCAGGAGAGTATTCGCCGGATTCTGAAAAAACGTCATATTGTGCTGAAAAATGCCTGGGTTATGGATAAGGTAGAGGGGCGCAGGCAGATGTTCCTTACTATGAAAGCCAGAAGCGGCCAGTGTGTATCTGTGACAGAGGTTTCTCAGCTCCTTTCAGGTCTGTGCGAGTGCGCTATGACCTCTGCCGCTGACAGCAGAGGCATTGTAAACGGCGAATACCATACGGTACATTTTGTGGAAGACGTCAGCTATCAGGTTATGTACGGAGTGGCCAAGCTTACAAGAGAGGAAGAAAAGATTTCAGGAGATAATTACATCTGCAGACAGGAAGAAGGCGGAAAGTTTGTTATGTGTCTTTCTGACGGAATGGGTTCCGGCATGGATGCCTGCAGAGAGAGCGAGATCGTGGTGGAGCTTCTGGAGCAGTTTCTGGAATCCGGATTTACCCAGGAGACAGCAGCCAGAATGGTAAATTCTGCTCTGGTGCTGAAAGGACGGGAGGGAATGTTCTCCACAGTGGATATCTGCGCTCTGGATCTTTATACAGGAATCTGCAGCTTCCTGAAGGCCGGGGCTGCATCCACCTTTATTAAACGTGACCACTGGGTTGAGGCAATTTCTTCGGAAAGTCTTGCAGCAGGACTGGTTCAGCAGATTGATTTTGATACCGCTTCCCGGAAACTATATCATGGGGATTATCTGATTATGATGACTGACGGGGTTCTGGATGCTCTTCCTCTGGACAGAGAAGAGGAAACCATGAAGGAAATCATTATGGACGTGCAGGAGGAAAATCCCAGAGAGGTCAGCAGAGGGATTCTGGAACGGGTGCTGGGATACAGCGATTACCGGGCCAGAGACGATATGACTGTGCTGGTGGCCAGTGTGCTGCGCAAGTAGAAACAAAAGAGGAGAAAAGCAGACATGCAGGAGCAGATTTATGCAAAGGTTCGTGCTTTTGCAGAAAAAAACAGGATGTTCGACCAGTGCGGCGCAGTGGCTGCCGGAGTATCCGGCGGAGGAGATTCCGTGACCATGCTGGATATTCTGAACAGGCTGAAAGAAGAATACGGATTTCAGATCACAGCCGTTCACGTAAATCACGGGATCCGGGGCGCAGAGGCGCAAAGAGATCAGGAGGCGGCAGAGAAACTGTGCAGAAAAATGGGAATTCCCTGCAGAGTATACTGTTTTGATGTCCCAAAGCTTGCCGCACAGTGGAAAACCGGGCTGGAGGAAGCAGGAAGAACAGTCCGGAGGCAGGCTTTTGAAGAAGCGCTTGCCGGAGTACCGGTTTCAGAGAAAAAAAAGAAGCTCATCGCTCTTGCGCACAACAAAAACGATCTGGCAGAGACTATGCTTCATCATCTCTGCAGAGGAACCGGTCTCAGGGGACTTTCTTCCATGAAAGCGGCAGAGGATGGGATCATTCGTCCGGTTCTCTGCCTGGAACGGAAGGAAATTAATGAATATCTTAGAGAAAGAAATCTGCCCTATGTAACAGACAGCACAAATCTCCAGGACGAATATACCAGAAACAGGATCAGGCACCATGTACTTCCTGTTCTGGAAAGTGAAATCAATGAAAAGACAGTGGCTCATATGGCAGAGACATCTGAGCTGATTGGACAGGCGGAGGCTTACTTTCAGGAAAAAGGCGCTTCACTGGCAGAAAAATGCCGAACCGAAAAGGGAGAGATCCTTTTTGAAAAAAGTTTCCTGAAATATCCTGAAATTATCCGGAAGTATGCGGTGAGAAATGCTGTTGAAAAACTTGCAGGCAGAAGAAAGGATATTTCGCTGATACATGTGCGCGCAGTGCTGGAGCTTTTTGAACTTCGTACCGGAGCGTCAGTAAAGCTTCCATATAATCTGGAGGCAGCGAAAACATATGAAGGAATTATCATAAGGAAGAAAAATCCTGAGAATCCGGTCAGGGAATCCCGGGAATATCAGCTTCCTTTAAACGGAAGCCTTGCCTGTAGTCTGGGAAATTTTGAAACAAAAATCTTTTCCTGGTCAGACCAGAAGATTTGTGAAAAAAAGTATACGAAATGGCTGGATTATGATAGAATAAAATACGATATATCTGTCCGTACCAGAAAAACAGGAGATTACCTTACTGTAAACAGTCAGGGGCACCGCAAAAAACTGACGCGGTGTATGATCGATGAAAAAATCCCCCGTGAACAGAGGGATAAGATTCCTCTGATCACAGAAGGCAGCCAGGTTCTCTGGATCGTGGGCGGAAGAATGAATGAAAGGTATAAGATCACATCAGAGACAAAGAATGTGCTGGAAATCAAATACCAAGGAGGAAAATATCATGAGTGAAAAAATCAGAGTATTACTCAGCGAGGAAGAAGTGGAGGCAAGAATCAGACAGATTGCCGCAAAGATCAGCAAAGATTATGCAGGAAAAGAGATTCATCTGATCTGTGTTTTAAAGGGTGGAGTATTTTTTACCTGTGAACTTGCAAAAAGGATCACTGTTCCGGTATCTCTTGACTTTATGTCTGTGTCCAGCTATGGAGATGACACAAAATCAAGCGGTGTGGTAAGAATCGTCAAAGATCTGGATCAGCCTCTGATCGGCAAGGACGTGCTGATCGTGGAGGATATCATCGACTCAGGAAGAACTCTCAGCTATCTGATCGAAATCCTCAAAGGACGTAATCCAAACAGTGTCCGCCTCTGTACACTGCTGGACAAACCGGAGAGACGAGTGAAGGATGTTAAAGTAGATTACTGCTGCTTCAATATCCCGGATGAATTTGTTGTGGGATATGGTCTGGACTATGCCCAGAAATATCGTAATCTCCCGTTTATCGGCGTGGTAGAACTGGACACAGAAGAATGAAAGGAGATTCAGTTAAGTGAATAAACAGCCAAGCAGAATTGGCCTGTATCTGATTTTGATCGCATTGCTGGTGGGCGGATATTTTTATCTGAACAGCCAGGTGTCAGGTCAGAATGACTATACCATAGAAGCATTGGAGCAGGCAGCAGAAGAAGGAAGAGTAAATGATGCGGTGATTTATCAGAACAGGGAAGTTCCTACCGGTTCTGTGGCTGCAGATATTGAAAATGAAGGACAGAAGCGCGTCTATGTAACAGATGTCAAGGATGCACAGGAAATGCTGGAGGCAAACAATATTGCCCCGCTGGTAAAGGATGTTCCTCAGCAGAATGTGTTCCTTACCACACTTCTTCCTCTGCTTCTTACAGGAGGACTGATTCTGTTCCTTTTCCTGATGATGAACAGACAGATGTCAGGAGGCGGAGGAAATGCCAAAATGATGAACTTTGGCAAAAGCCGCGCAAGGATGATGCTTCCGGATGACAAAAAGGTAACATTTCAGAATGTAGCCGGACTTCAGGAAGAGAAAGAAGATCTGGTCGAGGTTGTAGATTTTTTAAAAGCGCCTCAGAAATATACAAACGTAGGCGCAAGGATTCCCAAGGGTGTTATTCTTGTAGGACCTCCGGGAACCGGAAAAACTCTTCTGGCAAAAGCTGTTGCCGGAGAAGCGGGAGTTCCGTTCTTCTCTATTTCCGGATCAGATTTTGTGGAGATGTTTGTAGGTGTGGGTGCTTCCCGTGTGCGGGATCTGTTTGAAGAAGGAAAACGCCATGCGCCCTGTATTATCTTTATTGACGAGATTGATGCTGTTGCAAGACAGCGTGGAACCGGTATGGGCGGTGGTCATGATGAGCGCGAGCAGACCCTGAACCAGCTTCTTGTGGAAATGGACGGATTTGGCGTCAACGAAGGAATTATTGTAATGGCTGCCACAAACCGTGTGGACATTCTGGATCCGGCCATTCTCCGCCCGGGACGTTTTGACCGCAAGGTTGCAGTTGGACGTCCGGATGTGAAGGGACGTGAGGAGATCCTTCGGGTTCATGCAAAGGATAAGCCTCTTGGCGAGGATGTGGATCTGGCGCAGATTGCTCAGACAACAGCAGGATTTACAGGAGCAGATCTGGAAAACCTTCTGAATGAGGCGGCGATCATGGCTGCCAGAGACAGCCGCAGCTATATTATGCAGCAGGACATCAAGCATGCCTTTATTAAAGTTGGCATCGGAGCAGAGAAGAGAAGCAAGGTTATTTCCGAAAAAGAGAAAAAGATCACTGCTTATCATGAGGCAGGCCATGCGATCCTGTTCCATGTGCTCCCTGATATGGATCCGGTATATACGATTTCCATTATTCCCACAGGAGTAGGCGCAGCAGGTTATACCATGCCTCTTCCGGAAAATGACGAGATGTTTAATACAAAAGGAAAAATGCTTCAGGATATCACTACTCTCCTTGGAGGCCGTGTGGCAGAAGAGATTATTTTCGGAGATATCACCACAGGAGCATCCAATGATATTAAGCGGGCAACTGCAACAGCCCGGGCAATGGTCATGCAGTATGGCATGTCTGAAAAAATGGGACTGATCGCTTACGGTGATGAAGGGGATGAAGTATTTATCGGAAGAGATCTTGCTCATACGAGAAGCTACAGTGAAGAGGTTGCAAAAGATATTGATCAGGAGATCCATGGGATCATTGACGGATGTCATAAGAAAGCCAGAGAGATTATTCTTGAGCATGAAGATGTGCTCCATAAATGCGCAGCTCTTCTGTTAGAGAAGGAAAAGGTGCAGAGAGACGAGTTTGAGGCACTTTTTACAGCATAAAATCATAGCGGCAAAAATACGCATGTACAATATATCCAAAAACAAATATGCATTTTTGTGAACTTTGTGCACACTTATTTGTTGACCCATGGTATTATATATATCGTAAAAACCCCCCAATACATTATATAGTTTTTGCTACACCCCATAAGAAGAAATACCTTCTCCAAAAAAGCCAGCTTATCCCGCTGGCTTTTTTACTGTCTGTAAATATATAAAAACTGTCTTGACAGGCGGGTACAGGTATGTTACGATATCAATACTTTCACATGGTAGAGTGACTACGTGATAACATAGAAGAGTGAAGCGAGAGGAGACAGACAGTATGAAGAAAAAAACAGTTGTGGTAATGATGGCGGCCCTGATGGCAGCAGGTATGATGTCTGCGGTAAACGTTCAGGCTGGAATTGAGGATAAAACACTGATCGTAGGCTTTGATGCGGAATATCCTCCTTATGGATATATGGATGAAAACGGAGAGTATACAGGCTTTGATCTGGAGCTTGCCCAGGCAGTGTGTGAGCTGGAAGGATGGGAACTTGAGAAGAAACCTCTGAACTGGGATTCTAAGGACATGGAGCTGAACTCCGGATCCATTGACTGTATCTGGAATGGTTTTACCATGAACGGAAGAGAAGACGAGTATACCTTTTCTGTTCCCTATGTGGATAACAGCCAGGTGATCGTTGTGGCAGAGGATTCCGGCATTGAGAAGCTTTCTGACCTTGCAGGCAAAACCGTAGGAGTTCAGGCGGCATCTGCAGCGCTGGACGTACTGAAAAGCGAGGAAGAAGGCGGTCAGAAGGAGCTGTCAGATACCTTTGCGGCTCTGAATGAATTTGCGGATTACAACACTGCGTTTACAGAGCTTCAGGCAGGAGCTCTTGATGCGCTGGCTATTGACATTGGCGTTGCTAAATATCAGATCAATTCCAGAGGGGAGGGCTTTATGATCCTGGACGAAAGTCTGAATACAGAGCAGTATGCAATTGGCTTCAAAAAAGGAAACGATGAACTCTGCGAAATCGTAAATGCAGATCTCCAGAAGCTTGCTGAAGACGGAACCGTGCAGGAGCTGGCCGAGAAATATGAAATTGCGGATATGGTAAGTCTGAAAGCTTCCGGAGAGGAAAGCGAGGAGGCTGCAGAAAAAGAAACAGAAGAAACTGATTCTGAAGAAGCGGCAGAATAAAAGCTGCCGGAAACAGTAACGGATAAAATCAGAACCGGGCAGAAGTCAGAACCCGGAATAAAAGACAAAAAAGCTGCTGTGCTGAAAATAAAAAATGTACAGCAGCTTTATTACGGCAGGAAAAGCTTTTCTGCCTGATAATGGAGGAAAAAATATGAGTTTTCAGGTAATGCTCCAACAGCTTTCCAGAGGCTTCGGGTCAACGCTTATGATCTTCTGTCTGACCCTTCTGTTTTCCCTGCCTCTGGGACTGGTGATATATTTTGGGAGGGTTTCCAGGTTCAAACCCCTCAGTCTGGTGGTAAAATGTTATATTTCTGTTATGAGAGGAACGCCGCTTATGCTGCAGCTTCTTCTGTGGTATTTCGGACCCTTTTATCTCTGGGGAATGAATATTGGAAATTATAAATTCACAGCGATTATCCTGGGCTGTTCTTTGAACTATGCAGCTTATTTTGCTGAGATCTACCGATCCGGAATAGAGTCCATTCCGGCAGGACAGTATGAGGCTGCGCAGCTTCTGGGCTACAACAGACAGCAGACATTTATGAAGATCATTCTGCCACAGATGATAAAAAACGTACTTCCTTCTGTAACGAATGAGGTGATCACACTGGTAAAAGATACTTCCCTTGTCTATTCGGTATCTTATATTGAGATGTTTGCTTTGGCAAAACAGATCGCAGCTGCGGAGACAACCGTTATGCCGTTCTTTATTGCAGGCGTGTTCTACTACATATTTAATTTTGTAGTTGCCTGGGTTATGGAATGGTTTGAGAAAAAACTGAATTACTATCATTAGGAGGAGACGGAAATGAATCTTCTGGAAATGAAAAATATAAAAAAAGAATTTAACGGACAAAGTGTTCTGAAAGATATTTCCCTTCAGGTAAAAGAAGGAGAGATTGTTTCCATTATCGGTCCTTCCGGTTCCGGGAAATCAACTCTTTTAAGGTGTGCTACCATGCTGACAGACATTGACAGCGGAGAAATTTCCTATATGGGAAAAAGATCCGTGTGGATGGAAAACGGAAAGACAGTGGTTCCTTCCGGAAAACAGCTAAAAGAAATACGTTCCTGTTTTGGGCTGGTGTTTCAGAATTTTAATCTGTTTCCCCACTATTCTGTAATAAAAAATATCACAGATGCGCCGATCCATGTTCAGAAAAGAAAAAAAGAGGAAGTTTACAGGGAAGCCAGGGAGCTTCTTGCAAAGATGGGACTTTCTGACAAAGAAAACGCCTATCCCTGTCAGCTTTCCGGAGGTCAGTGCCAGCGTGTGGCTATTGCCCGGGCTCTTGCGCTGAACCCTAAAATTCTGTTTTTTGACGAACCAACCTCAGCTCTTGATCCTGAGCTTACCGGAGAAGTGCTTCGGGTGATCCGTTCACTTGCAGATCTTCATATCACCATGGTGATCGTTACCCATGAAATGAATTTTGCAAAGGATATTTCAGACAGGGTGATCTTTATGGATCAGGGAGTAATTGCTGTAGAAGGAACTCCTCAGCAGGTATTTTCCTCTGAGAATGCTCGTATGCGTGAATTTCTGGGCAAATTCCACCAGGGAGCCTGAGAAAAGAGGTTGCTTTTAAATGTGGGATGTTATATAATTTTCCTCGTATGATATGACTGTCAGGAAAAGGCAGAAACAGAGACTGTGGTTCTGTCTGGCACCGGCAGATCACGGCAGGAATTTTTCAAATGATAGGAGAAACGGAATGAGTACAGACAGATATGTAAGTCCGCTTTCAGAGCGCTATGCAAGCAAAGAAATGCAGTATATTTTCTCACCGGATATGAAATTCCGCACATGGAGAAGATTATGGATCGCCCTTGCAGAGACAGAAAAAGAACTTGGCCTGAATATTACGCAGGAGCAGATCGATGAGCTGAAGGCTCACGCAGACGATATTAACTATGATGTGGCAAAAGAAAGAGAACGTCAGGTCCGCCATGACGTTATGTCCCATGTTTATGCATATGGTGTACAGTGCCCGAAAGCAAAGGGAATCATTCATCTGGGCGCTACTTCCTGTTATGTAGGTGACAATACAGATATTATCGTTATGGCAGAGGCTCTGAAGCTGGTTCGCAAGAAACTGGTCAATGTGATCGCAGAGCTGTCTAAATTTGCAGATAAATATAAAGATCAGCCAACTCTGGCGTTTACACATTTCCAGCCGGCACAGCCTACAACAGTAGGAAAACGTGCCACACTTTGGACTCAGGAATTCCTTATGGATCTGGAAGACCTTGAGTATGTTTTAAGCACACTGAAGCTTCTGGGCTCAAAGGGAACAACAGGAACCCAGGCAAGTTTCCTTGAGCTTTTTGACGGAGATCAGGAAACAATTGACAAGATCGATCCGATGATCGCAGAAAAAATGGGATTTGAGAACTGCTATCCGGTATCCGGACAGACCTATTCCCGTAAGGTGGATACGAGAGTTCTCAATATTCTTGCCGGAATTGCCGCAAGCGCCCATAAGATGTCCAATGATATCAGACTTCTTCAGCATCTGAAGGAAGTAGAGGAACCTTTTGAGAAGTCTCAGATCGGTTCTTCCGCAATGGCATACAAGAGAAATCCTATGAGAAGTGAGCGTATTGCGTCACTTTCCAGATATGTGATGGTGGACGCCCTGAATCCGGCGATCACATCAGCAACTCAGTGGTTCGAGAGAACTCTGGATGATTCTGCAAACAAGAGACTGAGTGTTCCGGAAGGCTTCCTTGCCATTGACGGAATCCTGGATCTGTGCCTGAACGTGGTAGACGGACTGGTTGTTTATCCGAAGGTAATTGAAAAACGCCTTCGTTCTGAGCTTCCGTTTATGGCAACCGAAAATATTATGATGGATGCAGTGAAGGCAGGCGGAGACCGTCAGGAACTTCACGAGCGCATCAGAGAGCTTTCCATGGAAGCGGGACGTACTGTAAAGGTAGAAGGAAAGGATAACAATCTTCTGGAACTGATCGCAGCAGATCCGGCCTTTAACCTGACTTTAGAAGAACTGGAAAAGACAATGGAGCCTTCCAGATATGTAGGAAGAGCAAAAGAGCAGACAGAGGTATTTCTTGCAAAGACCGTACAGCCTGTTCTGGACGCACATAAAGAACTTCTGGGAGTAACCGCAGAAATTAATGTATAATGAGATCAAAGAACGACACGAGGAGGAAATAGTGTTATGATCAAAGCAGTAGTTGGAGCAAACTGGGGAGATGAGGGAAAAGGTAAGATCACTGACATGCTTGCCCAGGAAGCGGATATTATCGTAAGATTTCAGGGAGGTGCCAACGCAGGTCATACAATCGTGAATGATTATGGTAAATTTGCGCTTCACACACTTCCGTCAGGTGTATTTTATGATCACACCACCAGTATTATCGGCAATGGCGTGGCACTGAATATTCCGGTGTTTTTCAAGGAATATCAGGAGGTTGTGGACAGAGGAGTTCCGGCTCCGAAGATCATGATCTCTGACAGAGCGCAGATCGTAATGCCGTATCATATTCTGTTTGACCAGTATGAAGAGGAGCGTCTGGGCGGTAAGTCCTTTGGTTCCACAAAATCCGGTATTGCGCCTTTTTATTCTGATAAATATGCAAAAATCGGCTTCCAGGTAGCGGAACTGTTTGATGAGGAAGCTCTCAGAGAAAAAGTAGAACGTGTATGTGAGACAAAAAATGTTCTTCTTGAGCATCTGTATCACAAACCGCTTCTGAATCCGGATGAGATCATGGAAGAGCTGATGAAATATAAAGAGATGGTAGCTCCTTATGTGGGAGATGTTTCTCTGTTCCTGTGGAATGCGCTGAAAGAAGGAAAAGAAATTCTTCTGGAGGGGCAGCTGGGTTCTCTGAAGGATCCGGATCACGGAATTTATCCGATGGTTACTTCTTCTTCTACTCTGGCAGCTTACGGCGCCATCGGCGCAGGCGTTCCGCCGTATGAGATCAAGAAGATCATTACTGTATGCAAGGCTTATTCCAGCGCAGTAGGAGCGGGCGCCTTTGTTTCTGAAATCTTTGGCGAAGAAGCTGACGAGCTTAGAAGAAGAGGCGGAGATGGCGGAGAATATGGTGCGACCACCGGACGTCCGAGACGTATGGGATGGTTTGACTGCGTGGCTTCAAAATACGGCTGCCGTATGCAGGGAACAACTGATGTTGCATTTACTGTGCTTGATGTTCTGGGATATCTGGATGAAATTCCTGTTTGTACAGGCTATGAGATTGACGGAAAAGTTACAACAGAATTCCCCACAACAGGACTTCTGGAAAAAGCAAAACCGGTTCTGGAAGTGCTTCCGGGATGGAAATGCGATATCCGCGGAATCAGAAAATATGAAGATCTGCCGGAAAACTGCCGCAAATATATAGAGTTTGTGGAAAAACAGATCGGATTCCCAATCACAATGGTTTCTAACGGACCGGGAAGAAACGATATTATTTACAGAAAATAAATCAACAAAACGCCGGGGAAGTATCTCCGGCGTTTTGTTACCGGGAAATCCGTACCTTTTTGTACTGATATTTCCGGTAAATAAAAATACAGCGGACAGATATGAAGACGCCGCTGACAGCAGAAAGGATGTGTACAGTATAAATGAGTAAATGGAAAAGGGGACTGGCCCTTGCAGGAGCAGTTTTTCTTCTGGTGATCTTCTGCCTTCCCATGTACTTTGCTCTTACCGGAACATTTTCAATGGGAAAATTTATGGCCTCTCTTGCAGGGGCGCTGTTTGCAGCAGTGATGGCTTATGCAATGTGGCTTATGTACAGGCTTCTTAACAGAAAAAGACTGGAAAAAGACGGACGCAGGATCAAAAATGTTATTTTTGACGTAGGTAATGTTCTGGTAGATTACGACTGGAAAACTTACCTGAAGGGCTTTCATTTCCCGGAGGAAGAGGAGAAAAAGCTTGCAAAGGAAATTTTCCAGAGCGATATCTGGAATGAGAGAGATAAGGGGCTTTATGATGAGGAAGAATATATTCGCCGGTTTATAGAAAAGGCTCCTGAATACAAAAAAGATATCCGCAGAGTTCTGAGAGAAACACCTAAGACGATCGGTACAAAGGACTATGCTCAGACCTGGGTACAGTATCTGAAAAAACGGGGATATCGTCTTTATGTTCTCTCAAATTACAGTGAATATATGCTGGAGCGCACAAAGGCTAAAATGAATTTCCTGAAATATATGGACGGAGCAGTATTTTCCTGCGATGTAAAAGAAGTGAAGCCGGAACCGGCAATTTACAAGATCCTTCTGGAGGATTACGGCCTGAAGCCTGAGGAGTGTGTATTTATTGACGACCGGGAAGAAAATTGCCGGGGAGCACGTAAACTGGGAATGCATGCAGTGCGTTTCCATGATTTTAAACAGGCTGCAGCAGACCTGGAGGCTCTGGGAGTAAAATAAAAAATCCCGGAACCGCGTCAGAGCGTCAGTCCCGGAACCTTTAAAGGGGAGGATATAAGTATTTCCGAAGCTGCTGCTGTATACTCGGTTTACGGCAGCAAATGTTTTCGGGCGTGTCCGTTCACTGTTCCATTGCCACAGGCAATGCGGAATGAATTTTTGCCTGTTGCCGTGGATGAAGTGAACAGTAACAGTATGGCCAGAATCTCAGTGTCTTATACATGAAGCATAAAATTGGATAATTATATTTTTCCGTGAGAGTAACAGGGATAAAGTATGATTGCCTGAGATGGTTTGAAAGGTATGCTGACCAGCCTGCTGTGAACGAAGGAAACAGTGTGATTTTTGTTTAAACCAATGGGAACCGGGATAAAATAGGGTTTGTTTTTTCCAGATAAAAGTGCTATAATATGAACACTGATGAAAATTTGATAATACATTGAAAAGAGGATGAAATAACATGAGTGATAAAACAATTTTAGAGCAGTGGCGTGCAATGGCTTATGACCAGCAGGCAGACCGCAATAAGCTTCAGCAGTTCTGGGCAGCTTATTTTAATATTGAAAAAGGCATTTATGAGCAGCTTCTTTCCAATCCGGATGAAGTTGTAAGCGGTACAGTAAAAGAGCTTGCCGAAAAATACGGACAGGATGTTCTGACCATGGTTGGTTTCCTGGACGGCATTAACGACAGCCTTAAGGTTCCGAACCCTATTGAGACAATGGACGAGAACACAAAAGTAAACCTTGCTTTTGACAAAGAGCTTCTTTACAAAAACATGGTTGATGCAAAGGCTGACTGGCTGTATGAGCTTCCTCAGTGGAATAATATTTTTACAGAGGAAAAACGTAAAGAGCTGTACAAAGAGCAGAAAAAATCCGGTACTGTTGTAAAACCGCACAAGATCGGACGTAACGATCCCTGTCCGTGCGGAAGCGGAAAGAAATACAAATTCTGCTGCGGCAAATAATGAAAATAAAAAATAATCTTGATTACATTATCGTGCTTGGCGCCCATGTGGACGGAACACGACTGAGTATGGCCCTTCTGGAACGCACCAGAAGGGCTTTGCAGTATCTGGAAAATAATCCTGACACCAAAGCAGTTCTCTCCGGCGGACAGGGCAGGGGGGAAGCAGTCAGTGAGGCAAAGGCCATGTACGATTATCTGACCGGTCATGGAATCAGCAGAGAGCGGCTGATCCTGGAGGAAAGATCTACCAATACAAAAGAAAATCTGGATTTCAGCCTGGAAAAAATAGGGGATCTGAATAAATCAGTAGGAGTTGTTACCAATAACTTCCATGTATTTCGGGGAGTGGCTATCGGAAAGAAATGCGGATGCAGAGATATCTGTGGAATTCCATCCAGATATCGTTCCTGGAGACTTCTGATCTATATTCCCAGGGAGATTCTGGCTGTTATCAAGGATAAGATTATGGGGAACCTTTGATTTTACAGCCATAATACAGGGATTATGATTTCAGCCGCAGGAAAAAGTAAGAGAAGTGTAAAAGGCGCTATTCTGATTTCTTTCTGTGCCCAGTGACGAAAAGTTAATAATATTTACAGTTTTTCGTACGGAACTAAATCATTAAGTGGAATCCGTAGTTGTTTATCCATTTCTGAATCCACAGCTTTTTCATTTCTGTACATGCCTGTAAGTCTGTAAAATATGTCAAAATACCTCGCTAAATAGTTCTGTGTGAACAGTAGCTAAAATTTAAAAAGTGGAGGAATTTTGTTTGGAATTCCTTGACATTTATATAAAGATGTGGTAGGATAACGTCAGTATAATTCCATATTGAACATATGAAGTGCTGGCTGTTTTCCGCGAAGCAGTCAGAAAAGGGAATCAGGTGAAAGTCCTGAGCGATCCGGTCACTGTAACAGAGGAGCAATCTTTCAGAAACCATTGTACATATGTATGAGAAGGGGAAAGAGAACATTGATTCTGGAGCCAGGAAACCTGCTTTGTATGGCGAGGTTAAACTTCCGTGTAAAGTGTAACAGCCAACCTGAAAAATCCGCAGTTTCAGGCGTTGTCTGCTTGATGGAAGCAGGCATTTTTTATGGAATCCGCCTGTTCGTATGAATTATACTTACCCTTAAAGGGTGATGATTAAATGGCAGGCGATACTACTCCGGATGCGTTCGTTCCCTCCGCATATTTTGAACGAATCCATGGTCTACCCCGGAGTAGATCGCAACCTCAGAAGAATTTGGATATCGGCGTTTATGACGCCGATTTTTTCATTTACCGGAAATTCAGGGAGTTTGAAGCGGACGTATCTGCCCTTATGACGTTGCGCGTTTTTAACCTGCTTATTTCATATTATATTTTATGAAAGAGCAAAAACAGAATTTCAGACAATAGAATCTGCAGTGTGCGGATACAAAAAAGGCAAAGCCCTGTTTGTGAATCAATGAAAAATCAGAATATGACAAATTTATGTGTTTTAAATTTACCTATTTACAGTAATATTCTATAAATGGGCAAATATCGAATATTGCACAATAGAATCCGTAATACACAGACATAAAGGAAAGATTAAGCTCTATATGTGCATTTTATAAAGACAAATTTGTGATGATTTTGTGTGCTTTTTCAAATTTGTTCATTTACAGTTATATTGTTAAACGTCGGCAGAGTCAGTAAGTCTTGTATAGAAAATGTAAAAATGAAACAGGAAATAAAAGGAGAACACCATGGAAAAACCATACTGGGAAGGTAAGCATTATTCATTTTTCAGCAATAAAGAATGTGAGTATTTCCCCTGCCATCAGGGAGCAGATCCGGAAAATTTTAACTGTCTGTTCTGCTATTGTCCGCTTTATGCGCTTGGAGATAAATGTGGAGGCAATTTTCGTTATACGGATAAAGGAATTAAGGATTGTACAAATTGTCAGCTTCCTCATAAGAGAAAAAATTATGGATATATAACCGGAAAATACGCAGAGCTGGCGGAAATGATGAAAAAAATAAAGGATTCTGAGTAAAAGAAGAAAATCTGTCCGGTATGTATGGGCAGAGGCTCAAAAAACAGAATAAGAATCAAAAGAAACCCTGACAGGACAGGCCGAAAAACTGTGAAGACACAGATTTCAGCCGTACGTCAGGGTTTTATCGGCAGAATGATATGGCTGCAGGGAAAATGCTCTGTTCATCAACGGGTCTGCAGAAACACTTTCAGTCTGGGAAGCTGATTATTCAGGATCAGATTTTCGGGAAACATTTCCTGGTGTACAAAATCAGCGGCATAAGTAAAATCCCCCACATGTTCTTTGCCGTGGCTGTCGCTGGAAAGAATTACAGGAAGACGATACTTGCGGCAGCAGCGGAGAATTTCCCGGTTGTTGGACCGAGTATCACCGCGGTAGCTGTAAGGCGCCAGAGAGGCTTCATTGATCTCAAAAATTACATTCTGTTTTCGAGCTTCAAAGGCCAGTTTTTCATAATCAGCAGGAAATCGGGGATTGTCACAGTGCCCCAGAATCTTTACATGGGGATTTTTCATAGCGTTTATGTAGGCTTCCGTGTTTTCTTCACAGGAAGCATTTTTGTAATTCTGACTATGGATGCTGGCAATGGCATAGTCCAGCCTAGACAGTAATTCTTCCTCCAGATCGGTATGTCCTTCTTTATCAAGAATATTAAGTTCAATTCCATAGAACATTTCCAGACCAAAACGTTTTCTGGGAGAAAAGGTCAGACTGCGGAAGTACGAAGGAGTTCCGGCTGCCAGTGTGGCCGGACCGTGATCCGTAATACCCAGAAGCTTCAGTCCTTTTCTGGAAGCGATTTTTGCCATTTCAGAAATCGTACAGCTGGTTCCGTGACCGCTTGCGATAGAATGTGTATGCATATCAGAAAGATACATAGACTGCTCCTTGTATAGTAAACATAAAATACCCTGTATTTCCAGGGGATGATATAAAATATACTTTAAGTATGGCAGGAATACAGTGAGAAGTCAATGAAAAAACATAGAACTTTCTGCAGGCGTATGATATAATCACCTTATAGGATTCCTCTGTAGAACTGGAGGAAGGATGAAGAAACGAAAAACATTACAGGACCTGACGATCAAAGATAATTTCATGTTTGGCGCGGTAATGAGTGTGGAAGAAAACTGT
>NZ_HF998976.1:0-22747 GCF_000433815.1 Blautia sp. CAG:257 | reverse complement strand
CATTTATGTTTAAATTACATTTTGCGGAAACTCAAGTATTCTTAAGGATTGTAAAAAAACTGACACAAGGGAGACAGTGAGAAAATAAATGTATTTTATAAATATGAAAAACAGGCAAAAAATACTTTATTAAATCTCTGGTTTCGTGTATGATATGTTTAAGTATGTAAAAATAAATTTCAGGAGGAAATACTGTGAAAGAAAGTAGATGAGAGCCAATAAATGGCGTACTTTAACAAGCTGTCTTATGGCAGCCTAAAAAAATGTATTGCTATAAAGTGTTAAGAAGCTAATTGCGATTCGGAAATGATCCCTTCGCTGATAAGTAGTTTCTTAGCCTGTTTGATTGCCTTTTCCTTCTGTTTTTCTTTTAGAGGTTCAGGCATATCAATCTTGTATAAGTCGGTCGGATTCCACGTTTCGCCAGCAGACAGCATTTGGTAGATGGCGGTGAGTATCATCCGGGCGATAGCAATGATGGCACGTTTTTTACCACGACGTTTCATAATGCGTTCATACTTTTTCTTGTAGTAAGGAGACTTATCAGATTTCACGGCTGCATGAGCGACTTGTACTAATGCAGGTTTGAGGTAGACACCGGCACGTGTTATCCTGACAGATTTTTTCTTACCAGCAGATTCATTGTTGCCGGGAGTCAGTCCTGCCCAACAACAGAGGCGTTTGGAATTGGAAAACGGAGTCATATCGGTACCAATCTCGGAGATAACAGTAATTGCACTGTTACGGTCAACACCCGGAATGGTACACAGTAACTGGACAGCATTTTCGTAAGGAGCAATCAAAGAATCCAGCATAGTGTCTATATCATTGATCGTAGATGTGATATAATCCAGATGTGCGCGGACGAGGCGCATACGGTATTTTTGGGAATCAGTCATCTGATACCCTTCGATGGATTCAATGACACTGTCAGACTTCTTCTTTAGGGAACGGAGAAGTCTGGAAGCTATTTCTTCGTGGTTGATGGAATTGTCGGATTGTTCGATCAGGTAGTCAATAACAGATGTAGCTGATTTCCCAAAGATATCGGAAACAACCGAATCTAATGCGACATTACAGACAGTAAGCGCATTCTGATATCTGTTCTTTTCGCTGGTACGACAGGAAATCAGCTTGTAACGATATCTTGTGAATTCACGCAAGATACGGATTGGTTTACAAGGGATATAGCTTCCTGGAACCAGACCTAATCGAAACAAATCTCCAATCCATTTGGAATCTTTCGTATCATCCTTGTTACCTTTGACAGCTTTTACCCATTTGGGGTTGGCAATAGTGACGTTGATATCGTCCTCCAAAAGATTGAATACAGGAACCCAGTATTTACCGGTAGATTCCATACAGACATCCCGACATTGGTTTTCAATTAGCCAATTTTTGAATTGCAGGATAGAATTGTTGAAAGTGGAGAAACGCTTCTTTTGGTAAGAAGGTTCTACTCCGGAAGTGGTTTTAATAATTGTGGCGACGAGAAAAGATTTGTGAACATCGACGCCACAGCAGGTTTGATAAACAACTTTCATAGCCAAAAACTCCTTTCAATGTAAAATAAAAGAAGCCATTGACTGTTCCATCACACAATTAACGAAGAAGTTAAAACAATTCTTACTGTACGGTCTTACAGAGCCACTTATTTGTGCTTGAAAGATGGAACTTACACTGATTTTTATGCTGTCTAAAACGAAGAAAGTCTTTACGACTCGCCTCCCCGTGCTTTGTAGTATAGCTTCTTTAACAATTATTTTATCAGTAACGTGGAGAATTAAAAGACTTTCATTACTATTTGTGCCGCCGACTTGGCGGCGGAATGGAGATTTTTATGATTAATAAACTGATTGAAAAAATTAAAAAAACAAATGCTCCTATCGTAGTGGGGCTGGATCCGATGCTGAATTACATCCCAAAGCATATCCAGGATAATGCATTTGCAGAATTTGGCGAGACACTGGAGGGCGCTGCGGAGGCAATCTGGCAGTTTAATAAGGCGATTGTGGATTCTACCTGTGAGCTGATCCCGGCAGTAAAACCTCAGATCGCCATGTATGAGCAGTTCGGGATCCCGGGACTTCAGGCGTATAAAAAAACAGTAGACTATTGTAAGGAAAAAGATCTTGTAGTGATCGGAGATATTAAAAGAGGAGATATCGGCTCTACTTCTGCAGCATACGCAGTGGGACATCTGGGACATGTTCAGGTGGGCTCCAAAAGCTATGCCGGCTTTGATGAGGATTTTGCAACTGTGAATCCGTATCTCGGATCTGACGGCGTAAAACCGTTTATTGACGTATGTAAAGAAGAAAATAAAGGACTCTTTATTCTTGTAAAAACATCAAATCCTTCCAGTGGAGAGTTCCAGGATCGTCTAATCGACGGACGTCCTCTCTATGAGTGGGTAGGCGAAAAGGTTGCTCAGTGGGGCGAGGATCATATGGGCAATGGATACAGCTATGTGGGAGCTGTTGTAGGCGCAACCTATCCGGAAATGGGAAAAGTTCTCCGTAAACTTATGCCGAAAACCTTTATCCTTGTGCCGGGCTACGGCGCTCAGGGCGGCAGAGGAAAAGATCTGGTTCATTTCTTTAATGAGGACGGCCTGGGTGCCATTGTAAACTCCTCAAGAGGAATTATTGCGGCTTATAAACAGGAAGCTTACGCAGAATTTGGTGAAAAGAACTTTGCAGACGCATCCAGACAGGCAGTAAAAGATATGATCGCTGATATCAGCGGAGCTCTGGAAGGCCGCAAATAATCAGGACCAACTGATTCAGGAGGAAAGAGATGAGCAAAAAGACAAAAGAAAGCTTAAAGATTGTAAGCCAGGAAAGAATCGGGAAAGATATTTACAGCATGTGGCTCCAGGCAGACCATATGGCTGCGGAGGCGAAGCCGGGCCAGTTTCTTTCACTTTATACGCGGGATGGAAGCAAGCTGCTTCCCCGCCCCATCAGTATCTGTGAAATTGACAGAGAAAACGGAAGAATCCGTCTTGTTTATCGGGTAACAGGAAAGAACACAGGAACAGAGGCCTTTTCCAGACTCCATGCAGGCGTTCCCGTAGAGGTTCTGGGACCGCTGGGAAATGGTTTTTCTCTTCATGAAGCAGAGGGAAAACGCGTATTTCTCATGGGCGGAGGAATTGGTATTCCTCCTATGCTTCAGACTGCAAAAGAGCTGAACGGACAGAAAATAGCAATCCTCGGTTACAGAGATGAGCTGTTTCTGAATGATGAGTTTCAGGCGTATGCAGATGTCTGTGTTGCCACTGAAGACGGAAGCGCCGGTACAAAGGGAAATGTTATGGATGCCATCAGAGAGAATGCTCTGGAAGCAGATGTGATTTTTGCCTGCGGACCCACACCTATGCTTCGGGCAATCAAAGCCTATGCGGAGGAAAAAAATATTCCATGCTGGATTTCTATGGAAGAACGTATGGCTTGCGGCGTTGGGGCCTGTCTTGCCTGTGTGTGCAAATCAAAGGAGATCGACAGCCATTCCCATGTACACAATAAACGCATCTGCAAAGACGGTCCTGTATTTTTGAGCACGGAGGTGGAGTTATGATAAAGACAGCCGTTACACTGGCAGGAGTAGAACTGAAGAATCCTGTTATGACAGCCTCCGGAACCTTCGGCTCAGGAGCGGAGTACAGCGAATTTGTAGATCTGAATAAACTGGGCGCTGTAGTAACAAAAGGAGTGGCAAACGTACCGTGGCCGGGAAATCCCACGCCTCGTGTGGCAGAAACAGCCTCCGGTATGCTGAATGCCATTGGCCTTCAGAATCCGGGAATTGATGTATTCTGTGAAAGGGATATTCCGTTCCTTAAAAAATATGACACAAAGATCATTGTAAATGTGTGCGGAAAAAGCACAGAAGACTACTGTGAAGTAGTAGAGCGTCTGGGAAATGAACCGGTAGATCTTCTGGAAATCAATGTATCCTGCCCAAACGTAAAAGAAGGCGGAATTGCTTTCGGACAGGATCCAAAGGCTCTGGAAGCCATTACAAAAGAAGTTAAAAAATATGCAAAGCAGCCGATCATCATGAAGCTCAGCCCTAATGTGACAGACATCACGGAAATGGCAAAAGCAGCGGAGGCCGGAGGCGCAGATATTCTTTCTCTTATCAATACTCTGACAGGAATGAAGATCGATATCTATAAAAAAACATTTGCTCTGGCAAATAAAACCGGCGGAATGTCAGGCCCGGCTGTAAAACCTGTGGCTGTCCGCATGGTATACCAGGTAGCTCAGGCAGTGAAGCTTCCCATTATTGGAATGGGCGGAATCTCCACTGCAGAGGATGCGCTGGAATTTATTCTTGCAGGTGCAAGTGCAGTGTCTGTGGGAACTGCAAATTTCTTTAATCCTTATGCTGCGGAAGAAGTAGTCCGGGGAATTGAGGACTATATGAAATCCCAGAAGACAGAGGATATCTGTCAGCTGATCGGCGCGGTAAAATAGTTTTTTGATAAGGGCTGCTGTAAAGCATATCCGGAAATGTTCCGGGTATATATTTACAGCGGACCTTTTTTTAGGGAGAAATTATGAAAAAAGATATGACAAGCGATATGACAGTAGGGAACCCGGTGAAGCTGATCATCTGGTTTATGATACCAATGTTCCTTGGCAATGTGTTTCAGCAGTTTTATAATATTGCAGACTCTATTGTTGCCGGTCAGTTTATCGGCGTAGATGCGCTGGCAGCCATTGGAAGCACCGGTTCTCTGATGTTTCTTGTAACAGGATGGCTCAATGGAATGAGCAGCGGTTTTGCCATTATTGTTTCCCAGATGTTCGGGGCAAAGAAATACGATGATATGCGCCATTATGTGGCAATGTCTGTGTACCTGATGTTTGGGATCACTGCAGTGATGACGGTGGGGCTTCTTGCGTTTAATGAGCCGATCCTTCGCCTGATGAATTCTCCGGAGGAGCTGATGGGAGATGTAAAGGCGTATATGGGGATCATCTATGCGGGACTGATTGTCACCGCAGCCTATAATGCTCTGGCAGCCTTCCTGCGCGCACTGGGAGATTCAAAATCTCCGCTTTATTTCCTGATCATTTCAGCAGCTATCAATGTGGTGCTGGACGTGGTATTTATCAAGTTCCTGGGAATGGGTGTGGAAGGCTGCGCTTATGCTACAGTTATTGCCCAGGCGGTTTCAGCAGTATGCTGCATGGTTTACATTATAAAGAAGTATCCGATCCTTCATCTGGAAAAGAAAAACTTTGCGTTTCGCAGGGGGAGCTTTGCCAAGCTTCTGAATCTGGGTATTCCCATGGCCCTGCAGTTTTCCATTACAGCCATTGGAACTATTATTGTGCAGGGAGCAGTGAATGTTTACGGCGCTGTTTATATGGCGGGATTTTCTGCTGCGGGAAAGATTCAGAACATTATTACCATGGTGGCTGTTTCCATAGGGGCAACCATTGCGACCTATGTGGGACAGAACCGGGGGGCAGGACGCATGGACCGTGTACGGGCAGGTGTGAAATATTCCTGGATCATGCTTCTTATATGGGCTGTTATCGAGATGGTTGTAATGTACTTTGGCGGCAGATATTTTACCTATCTGTTTATTGATCCTTCAGAGACAGCGGTGGTGGAGGTTTCAGTAACCTATTTCCGTACTGTATTCTGGGCATACCCGTTCCTCTGTACAATTTTCCTTTTCCGAAATGCTCTTCAGGGAATGGGGTATGGGCTGGTTCCTATGCTTGGCGGAATTTTTGAACTGGTAGCCAGAACTGCTATCGTTCTTCTTGTTGCAGGAAAAACCAGCTTTGCAGGAATCTGTATGGCAGATCCGGCAGCATGGATCGCTGCCCTGATTCCTCTGATCCCATACTATTATTATGTAATGAAAAAATATAAAAAACAGACTGTGGCGCCCCTTTCATCCATTGATTGAAAAAAAACAGCAGATATGCTAAAATAAAACAGATATATTATGGAAAAAATGAAAAGGGCTTGCCCGTAAATACGGAGGTTGAAAAATATGGAACAGTATAAACAGGAATTTATTCAGTTCATGGTAGACAGCAAGGTTCTGAAATTCGGTGAATTTACACTGAAAAGCGGAAGAAAATCCCCATTTTTTATGAATGCAGGGGGATATGTAACAGGATCTCAGTTAAAAAAACTGGGAGAATACTATGCAAGAGCCATTCATGACAAATATGGAGACGATTTTGACGTATTATTCGGACCTGCATACAAAGGAATCCCGTTAAGCGTTGTGACAGCGATTGCCTACAGCGAGCTTTATGGAAAAGAAGTACGCTACTGCTCTGACCGAAAAGAAGAAAAAGACCACGGCGCAGATAAAGGAAGCTTTCTTGGAAGTACTCTGAAGGACGGAGACAGAGTTGTTATGATCGAGGACGTAACCACTTCCGGAAAATCCATGGAGGAGACTGTGCCTAAGGTAAAAGGAGCGGCAGACGTGGAGATCGTTGGTCTTATGGTTTCTCTGAATCGTATGGAAGTAGGAAAGGGCGGAGAAAAATGCGCTCTTGATGAAGTGAAGGATCTGTACGGCTTTGACACTGCGGCTATTGTGGACATGGCAGAGGTGACAGAGTATCTTTATAACAAAGAGGTAAACGGACAGGTGATCATCGATGATACTCTGAAGGCAGCCATTGATGACTATTATCGTCAGTACGGAGTGAAATAGGAGGTTCGTCGTGAACGAAAAGATTTATAAAACAATGACAAGAACAGGGGCCTGCAGTCTGGCAGTAGGCATTGTTACCCTGGTGACAGGCGCCGCAGCCGGTATCCTTATGATCATCAGCGGAGCGAGACTTTTAAAGAGAAAGTCAGATATTCTGATCTGACGGTGAGCTGTGAGTAACAGGGCAAAACAAAAAATCCGGCAGATAGGAATGGTTCTTTTTGTGCTGT
Source organism: Blautia sp. CAG:257 (assembly GCF_000433815.1). NCBI lineage: Bacteria > Bacillati > Bacillota > Clostridia > Lachnospirales > Lachnospiraceae > Blautia > Blautia sp. CAG:257. The sequence continues at coordinate 15,811 of NZ_HF998976.1, read as the reverse complement.
ATGTGCTGCTTCTGATCTACTTTCTGTTTTTTTCTGAGGGATACGGACGGATTGCGGAGGAGGAGCGCATATACAGATACAACCTGAAACCCTTTGTGGAGATCCGGAGATTCTGGATGTACCGGGAACAGGTTGGCTTGTCTGCTTTTTTTATGAATATTTTCGGGAATGTGATCGGATTCATTCCCCTGGGATTTATCCTGCCGGTCATCAGCCGGAGATGGCGCAGCGGATTCCTGATCGTTCTGTCCGGGTTCAGTCTGAGTCTGTGTGTGGAAACGATTCAGCTTGTAACAAGAGTGGGCTGCTTTGATGTGGATGATCTGATTTTAAATACTGCAGGCGCGGCAGCAGGATATGTGCTGTTTGCAGTCTGTAATTACCTGAGGAGAAGGCATTATGGCGAAAAGATATAGATACTCATTTGTAAAAACAAAAGAAGCAGAAAAGGGAAAGCTGTCAGTGGGTCTGGCAGCTGCTTCCCTTATTTTGTTTCTGGCAGCAGTTCTGACTGCTTTTGCACTTAACGGCGCCTATGGATTTATTGTAGGAGGTATCTGTCTTTTTGCAACAATGCTTTCTGTCTATGGATTCATTATGGGACTTTTGAGTTTTTCAGAGGAAAAGCGTACGCATCGTACCAGTATTGTGGGTTCTATTCTGAATGGAATCATCATGGTGGGATGGCTGGGCTTTTTTTTAATGGGAGTGTAAAAAATGGAACGTTTAGAGAAACAGATGCAGTTTATCATAGAGGTGGACAAAGTAAAAAATATTTTTCGGCAGACGTATCTTGCAGATGGAAACCGTAAAGAAAATGATGCGGAGCATTCCTGGCATCTTGCGCTGATGGCAGTTCTTCTGAAGGAATATTCCAATGAAGAGGTCAGCCTGGAAAAGGTGGTTCCCATGGTGCTGATCCATGATCTTGTGGAAATTGACGCAGGAGATACCTATGCCTATGACGAGGCCGGAGCGGCAACCAAGGAGATCAGAGAGAGGAAGGCTGCGGAACGGATCTTTGGACTGCTTCCGGAGGATCAGAGAAGCTGGTTCCGGCAGCTTTGGGAAGAGTTTGAAGCATATGAGACACCGGAGGCAAAATTTGCCCATGTGCTTGATAACTGTCAGCCGCTTCTTTTAAACGACGCTTCCGGAGGAAGAAGCTGGGCGGAGCACGGCGTGAAAAAAAGCCAGATTTACAAAAGGAATCAGCATACTTCAGAGGGTTCCGGGGAAATCTGGGAGTATATGAAGAAACTGGTAGACAAGCATATCCGTCTGGGAAATGTGATCGATGAGTAAAGGCGGAGTTGATTTTTGAAAGGAGATGACAGTTTGGACGAATTACTGATGGAGCGATTTGCCCTTGCTGAAGAACGGATTGCAGAAATCTGTACAGAAAAGGAAATAAAAGAGCCCTTTGAGGAATTTTTTCAGAGAACAGCAGAGTTTCTTAAAAAAACGGGGAAGATTCTGAAAAGAGAACAGGAAAAACTTTCCCTGGAAGAGCTGAAGGCGGAAAATACTGCGTTGTATGAAGAACTTTTTCCGGAAAATTATGAGACTTCCTATGGAAATCCTGCTTATGCAACAGAAAAGCTGGGGGAATACGGTCAGAGCTTCTGCTTTCTGTATGCGGAGCTAAGAGGTACCATAGTCTTTGCATATGAGAAAAAATGGTGGGATTATCTTGTGTGCGCAGAGCTGTTTCTGGAGATTCATTCTGCTTTTTGTGAAGAAGAACTTCCTGCTCCGAAAACAGTGGAAGATATCCTCCGTTCCTATGTAAATGATTACTGTCAGGACATGATGGAGCAGAGAATTGCTGAGGGTGTTGACCCGGAGCTGGATTTTGCCACAAAGATCATTATGGAGTCAGATCTTGAGGATCTGAGGTATCTTTACCGCTATGGCGAATACGTATCCGGAAATGAGACCGGTGTGGCTCTTTTCCTGAACAGTCTTTCTCAGGAAAAAATTGATGATATGGCGCGTACCTATACAGAAGGATATCGCATCGGATTTATTAATACAAGAAAAGACCTTACAAAAAAGAAAACCGTAAATATCCGCTATAATCTGGGATTTGAGCGGATAGTTCGGGCGGCAGTCCTTCAGTTTCGGGAAATGGGACTAAAGCCTGTGATCTATCGTCATGCGGCTCATGTGATCAATAAAAGAGGGGCATCCCGTGTAGGATATATGGGCGGAAATCCCAACCCTCAGTATGATTATGACCACAGACAGGACTGCGCTCTGTTCCTTGACAGCGACTTTGTAAAAAGGAAACTCCGCTCCATGCAGAACGCCTATGACAAGTACAGAGATCTGGCAGAAGTCCACGGCGGCCCTGCATGTATTGAAACCTTTGGAGAGGAGCCTTTTTCTCCGGTGTCCAAGCCGGAAGCCCTGAGCTTAAGCGAAGCTCAGCAGAAGCTTCAGGTGGAGCTTGACAATGAATCCGGTCAGATTGTCAACCGCTATATCAAAGGAGATGAGAGAAGCTTTACCATTATCGCCTATCCGGTGCCGGAGATCGGAGGAAACTTCCCGGAGATTTTTGATGAGATCGTAAAGATCAATACACTGGACTATAAGCTTTATGAAAAAATCCAGCAGACGATCATTGAAACTCTGGATACCTGCGAGTGGGTGGAGATCAAAGGACAGAACGGCAATGAAACAGATCTTATCATTCATCTTCATACACTGGAGGATATCAAAAAACAGACAAACTTTGAAAACTGTGTGGCAGATGTGAATATCCCGGTAGGCGAGGTGTTTACTTCTCCGGTTCTGGCAGGCACAGGCGGAGTCCTCCATGTAAAAAAAGTGTATCTGAACGGACTGCAGTTTAAGGATCTGAAGCTTGTATTTGACTGCGGTCAGGTGATCGATTATTCCTGCAGTAACTTTGAGACGGAAGAGGAAAACCGCGCTTATATTGAGGACAATATCCTTCACCATCATGTGAAGCTTCCAATGGGAGAGTTTGCCATCGGAACAAATACCACAGCCTATGTGGCTGCAGAAAAATACGGGATCGCAGACAAGCTGCCCATTCTGATCGCAGAAAAAATGGGTCCTCATTTTGCAGTGGGCGATACCTGTTACAGCTGGGCTGAGGATATTGCAGTATATAATCCGGACGGAAGAGAGATCATTGCCAGAGACAATGAGATATCCAGCCTCAGAAAAGAGGATATCAGCCTTGCGTACTATGGATGCCATACAGATATTACCATTCCTTACGAAGAGCTTGGAAGTATCTGCGTGATCGATGATGAAGGAGAAGGACGTTCCATTATTGAAAAAGGACGTTTTGTACTTCCTGGTACAGAGGAACTGAACCGCCCTTTTGAGAAATAAAGAGAATGCGGAAGGAAGAAATTCCGAAATATACAAAAACAGTTTGTTTGCCAAAATATTTCTTTTATGGAATTTTATTGACACAAAAATAGAATCTTAGTAGAATCAACCTGGAACAGATTGAAAATTAAGGAGGCCTACCAATGAAAAAAGTTGGAATTGTAATGGGAAGCGATTCAGACATGCCGGTTATGAGCAAAGCAGCGGCAATTCTTGACAAGCTGGGAGTGGAGTATGAGATGAAGATCATCTCCGCGCACAGAGAACCGGATGTATTTTTTGACTATGCAAAGAGTGCAGAGGAAAGAGGATTTAAGGTGATTATTGCAGGTGCGGGAATGGCAGCTCATCTGCCGGGAATGTGCGCGGCGATTTTCCCCATGCCGGTAATCGGTATTCCGATGCATACTACCTCTCTGGGAGGACGTGACTCTCTTTATTCCATCGTACAGATGCCGTCCGGAATCCCGGTTGCTACGGTTGCCATCAATGGCGGCGCAAACGCAGGACTTCTGGCAGCAAAAATTCTGGCAACCTCAGATCCTGAGCTTCTTGCGAAACTGAAAGAATACAGCCAGGAGCTGAAAGAGCAGGTAGAAGCCAAGGACGCAAGACTGCAGGAAGTAGGCTATCAGAATTATTAATAAAAAATAAAAGTAAATACTGGGAGGATATTATGGATTACAAGAACGCAGGTGTTGATATAGAAGCAGGCTATAAGTCAGTGGAGCTTATGAAAAAGCACATTGCAAAAACAATGAGACCCGAGGTTTTAGGCGGAATCGGTGGATTTTCCGGAGCGTTTTCCATGAGTGCATTTAAAGATATGGAGGAGCCTACTCTTGTTTCTGGAACAGACGGATGCGGAACAAAGGTAAAGCTTGCCATGGTTATGGACAAGCATGACACCATTGGAATCGATGCAGTGGCAATGTGCGTCAACGATATTGCCTGCGCAGGGGCAGAGCCTCTGTTTTTCCTGGATTATATTGCATGCGGCAAGAATTATCCGGAAAAGATCGCAGAGATCGTAGGCGGTGTGGCAGAAGGCTGCGCACAGTCCGGAGCAGCTCTGATCGGCGGAGAAACAGCCGAGCATCCGGGACTTATGCAGGAGGATGAGTACGACCTTGCGGGATTCGCAGTAGGCGTGATCGATAAAAAAGATCTTCTTACAGGGGAAGAGCTGGAAGCCGGTGACGTTCTGATCGGTATGGCGTCTACAGGTGTTCACAGCAATGGATTTTCTCTGGTGCGTAAGGTATTCGATATGACAAGAGAGTCTCTGGACACTTATTATGATGAACTGGGAACAACTCTGGGCGAGGCTCTTCTTGCCCCGACCAGAATTTATGTAAAAGCTCTGAAGAGCGTGAAAGAAGCGGGCGTGCGCATCCATGCATGCAGCCATATCACAGGCGGCGGTTTCTACGAAAATGTTCCGCGTATGCTGAAAGAGGGCACAAGAGCAGTGATCGAAAAAGACAGCTATCCGGTTCTTCCGATCTTTAAGCTTCTTGCAGAAAAAGGAAACATTGAAGAAAAAATGATGTACAATACCTACAACATGGGTCTTGGAATGGTTCTTGCAGTAAAACCGGAAGACGTGGACAAAACAATGGAAGCGATCCGCAAAGCAGGAGATACTCCATATGTGGTAGGACGTATCGAAGCCGGCGAAAAGGGTGTGGATTTATGTTAAGACTTGGCATTCTGGTATCCGGAGGGGGCACGAATCTTCAGGCCATTCTGGATGCGCTGGATCAGGGAGTGATCACCAATGCCGCTGTTTCAGTGGTGATCAGTAATAACTCCGGTGCCTATGCTCTGAAAAGAGCAGAGGACCGGGGGATCCCGGCTGTTTGTATTTCTCCGAAATGCTATGACAGCAGAGAGGAATTCCATAAAGCTCTTCTGGCGGAGCTTCAGAAAAACCAGATAGATCTTGTTGTTCTTGCAGGTTATCTGGTTGCGGTTCCTCCAATGATCGTGGAGGCATATCCAAACCGTATCATTAATATCCATCCTTCTCTGATCCCGTCTTTCTGCGGAACAGGGTTTTATGGACTGCGCGTCCATGAGGGAGTTCTGAACAGAGGCGTAAAAATAACCGGAGCCACTGTGCATTTTGTAGATACAGGCACAGATACCGGTCCGATCATCCTTCAGAAGGCAGTTGAGGTACAGCAGGGAGATACTCCGGAAGTACTTCAGCGCCGAGTAATGGAAGAGGCAGAATGGAAGATCCTTCCGGAAGCTATTGACCTGATTGCAAACGGAAAGGTCAGTGTTCAGGACGGAAAGGTTCAGATCAGCAGATAAGGAGGAAATACCTGATGAATATACTGATTGTAGGAAGCGGCGGAAGAGAACATGCAATTGCATGGAGCGTGGCAAAAAGCCCGAAAGCTGACAAAATTTACTGCGCACCCGGCAATGCGGGAATTTCCCAGTATGCAGAGTGCGTAAATATCGGAGCTATGGAATTTGAGAAACTGGCGGATTTTGCCCAGGAACATAGCATAGATCTGACGATCATTGGAATGGACGACCCGCTGGTAGGAGGCGTTGTAGACGTATTTGAAGAGCGCGGTCTGAAGGTGTTTGGCCCACGTAAAAATGCGGCTATTCTGGAAGGCTCCAAGGCGTTTTCCAAGGATCTTATGAAAAAATATAATATTCCCACTGCCGGATATGAGAATTTTGAGGATTCTGAAAAGGCTCTGGAATATCTTCGTACACAGGCAAAATTCCCTGTTGTTCTCAAAGCGGACGGACTTGCTCTTGGAAAGGGCGTTCTGATCTGCAATGATCTCGCTGAGGCGGAAGCCGGAGTAAAGGAGATCATGGAGGACAAAAAGTTCGGAAGCGCCGGAAATACTATGGTCATTGAAGAATTTATGACAGGAAGAGAAGTCTCTGTGCTTTCTTTTGTTGACGGAAAGACCATCCGTACCATGACTTCCGCTCAGGATCACAAACGCGCCATGGACGGAGACCAGGGACTGAATACAGGCGGAATGGGTACCTTTTCTCCAAGTCCGTTTTATACGGAAGAGGTAGATGAATTCTGCCGGAAATATATTTATCAGCCCACAGTCGATGCTATGGCGGCTGAGGGACGTCCTTTTGTGGGAATTATTTTCTTTGGCCTGATGCTGACTCCGGACGGACCCAAGGTTCTGGAATATAATGCCCGTTTCGGTGATCCGGAAGCACAGGTAGTGCTGCCCAGAATGAAAACAGATATCCTTGAGGTAATGGAGGCCTGTGTAAACGGGACTCTGGATCAGACAGAACTTGAATTTGAGGATAATGCGGCAGTCTGCGTGGTTCTTGCCAGCGAAGGCTATCCGGTAAAATACGAAAAAGGCATTCCCATGTCCGGATTTGAGAAGTTTGAGGACAAAGAAGGATATTATTGCTTCCATGCGGGAACAAAGCTGGAAAACGGTCAGATCGTCACAAACGGAGGACGTGTTGTGGGAATTACTGCCAAGGGCAAAGACCTGAAGGAAGCAAGAAAGAACGCATATGAGGCGACCGAATGGATTCAGTTTGCCAACAAATATATGCGCCATGATATTGGAAAAGCCATTGATGAGGCGTAAGGAGGAAACAACGTGTATTGTGTAAAAAAGATAACAGAGGATATGTACTGGATCGGCGCCAGCGACAGAAGACTGGAGCTGTTTGAGAACGTATATCCGATCCCAAAAGGAGTTTCCTATAATTCCTATGTGATCCTGGATGAAAAAACCGTTCTTCTTGATACAGTAGATCATTCTGTGTGCTCACAGTTCCTTGAGAATCTGGAGCATGTACTGGACGGCCGTACTCTGGATTATATTATTGTGAATCACATGGAGCCGGATCACTGCGCTTCTCTTGCAGAAGTTGTGATCCGTTATCCGGAAGTGAAATTTGTGGGAAATGCAAAGACATTTACCATGATGAAACAGTTTTTTGATTTTGACGTAGATAACCGCGCAGTTGTGATCAAAGAGGGAGATACCATTTCCACAGGAAAACACACCCTTGCATTTGCCATGATCCCAATGGTTCACTGGCCGGAGGCTATGGTAACTTATGATGCTTATGATAAAGTTCTTTACAGTGCAGACGCCTTTGGAACCTTTGGCGCGCTGAACGGAAATATTTTTGCAGACGAGCTGAACTTTGAGGCAGAGTGGCTGGAAGAAGCCAGAAGATATCTTACTAACATTGTAGGTAAATACGGAGCTCAGGTTCAGTCTGCCCTGAAAAAAGCAGCAGCTCTTGATATTGAAATGATCTGCCCGCTTCACGGCCCGGTATGGAGAGAAAATCTGGGCTGGTTTATTGATAAATATCAGAAATGGAGCACCTACACACCGGAGGATCACGCGGTTCTTATTGTGTATGCTTCTATTTACGGAAATACAGAGAGCGCAGTGAATGTTCTGGCCGGGAAGATTTCTGATGCAGGAGAAAAGAACATTGCAATGTATGATGTGTCCAAAACAGATCCGTCCTATATTCTGGCAGAAGCATTCCGCTGTGACAGGATCGTATTTGCCTGTCCTACTTACAATGCAGGACTTTTCCCGAAAATGGAAACCCTTCTTTCAGAATTGAAAGCGCATAATTTCCAGAACCGTAAAGTGGCTGTGATCGAAAACGGTACCTGGGCAATTTCTGCAGGAAAACAGATGAAAGAGATTCTTTCTTCTATGAAAAACATGGAGATTTATGACAATACTCTTACTGTGAAATCTTCTCTGAAGAGGGATCAGATGGAGGAACTTGACGGAATCGTAGAATTCCTGATGAAATAAAAAGGAGTATCTGTTCCTCTGTGCCCCCCGGGGCCGGAGACAGACAATGGAAAGGACAACAAGAATGGGAATAAGTGTAGTAGACGCAGTGAAGGAAATTCAGGCCAGAGACAGCATCTTTGTGGCATATTCTCAGGTGACAAAGCTTCCTTATGTGACCTGCGCAGAAGAGACTTATAATGATCAGGCATGGTTTTTTGCCGAGGAAGAGACACTGAAGGAGTTTGGCAAAAAGAAGCTGGATGATAAAATCCTGCTTATGGGAATGAAATATGAGAAAAAGGATTTCCCGAGAATGTACGGCCTTCTTTACGCTGTTGGTGTAAATTCCCTGGTGTGGAATAACGGAAGTGAAGAGATTGAAGTGGATCTTGACAAAATTGTGCGTCAGCCGGATCTCAGCAAGGTCGAGCCGGAAAAAAGACCTCTGATCAACGCAACGCTTCAGCTTTCCGGTATTTATTTTATGCAGGAGCTGCGCCGTCCGGTAAAACCGGAGGAACACAAAAATATCCGGGAACTGGAAGAAGAGCTGATCGCAAATCTGAGAAAATCAGAATTCCTTGTTGCCATGGACCGCAGTGAGGAGGATCCGGCAAAGGTAAATATTCCGTATCTGAAAAATAAAGAAGGAAAAATTCTTCAGCCTGTTTTTTCAGATGTGCTGGAATACGAAAAATTTGCCAGAGGCAAAAAGCTGAGGATTGCAAAAATACCTTTTGTGAAGCTTGCTGATATTATGATCCAGCAGGCGGAGGCGCTTGTTATCAATCCAATGGGATTTAATCTGATTTTAAACAGAGAACAGTTAAAAAAGATCATCGGTTAAATGTAATGCAGAAAGAGGCGGCTGTGAGGCTGCCTCTTTTCAACTGTGGAAAAGACACGGAAAATAACTGTTTTCAAAATATGCGAGATGTGCTAGTATATGTGTAACACGATACGAGGAGGCTTGAATATGGTCATAGAAATAGATTTTAACAGTGACGAGGCCATCTATGTTCAGCTGATGAACCAGATCATCCTTGGGATCGCTACATCAAGACTTCAGGAGGGAGATACTCTGCCTTCTGTGAGACAGATGGCAGATACCATAGGCATTAATATGCATACAGTCAATAAAGCCTATACACTTCTGAAACAGGAGGGGTTTGTGTCCATTGACAGAAGAAGAGGCGCTGTGGTGGCCATTGATGTAGATAAGATAAAAGCTCTGGAGGAAATGAAACAGAATCTTGTGGTAGCGCTGGCAAAGGGCTGCTGCAAGGAGGTTTCCAGACAGGAAGTACATCAGCTGATTGATGAGATTTTTGACGATTACGATCTGTAAAGGATCAGAAACGAGGAGGAATTTATGCAGGAAAAGTTTACCAGACAGGCTGTAAATGCTCTAAAGCTTGCCAGAAGCACGGTACAGTCCTGTAAGCATACGTATATAGGCACAGAACATATTCTGGTGGGACTTTTAAAGGAAAAGGAGGGAACTGCGGGAAGAATTCTGGAAGAATTCGGTGTGGAGCAGGAAAGGCTTCAGGAGCTGATCGGGAATCTGATCGCTCCTTCGGAAGTTCTGACCATGGAAAGAGTGCCGGAGTACAGTCCAAGGGCTCAGAGGCTTCTTGACAATGCCGGAAAAGAGGCTCAGATGCGGAGGGCGGATCAGGCAGGCACTGAACATATACTTCTTGCCATGCTGAAGGAAACAGAGTCCGTTGCCACAAGACTTCTGTATACAATGGGAGTCAATATCCAGAAACTGTATGCGGCAGTTCTGGCTGCTATGGGCTGCGATCAGGAAGCTATTGCGGAGGAGATGCAGGCATCCAGGAATCTGAAGGATAAAAAAGGAACAGGAACTCCTTTTCTTGATCAGTACAGCCGGGATCTTACAGCAATGGCTGCTGATGGAAAGCTGGACCCTGTTGTGGGAAGAGACAGGGAGATCGGACGGCTGATCCAGATTCTGAGCCGCAGAACAAAAAATAATCCATGTCTGGTTGGAGAACCGGGAGTGGGAAAAACTGCTATTGTAGAAGGTCTGGCCCAGAAAATTGTGTCCGGAATGGTTCCGGATACTGTAAAAGAGAAACGCGTGGTAGTGCTGGATCTTTCCGGAATGGTAGCAGGCAGTAAATACAGAGGAGAATTTGAAGAGCGCATCAAAAATGTAGTAAATGAAGTGCGGGAAGACAGAGGAATCCTTCTTTTTATTGATGAACTTCATACGATTATCGGCGCAGGAGGCGCGGAGGGCGCCCTGGATGCATCTAATATCCTGAAGCCGTCTCTGTCCAGAGGAGAGATTCAGCTGATCGGAGCTACCACTCTGGAGGAATACAGGAAATATATTGAAAAGGATGCGGCTCTGGAACGGCGTTTCCAGCCGGTAACTGTAGAGGAACCCTCAGAGGCGGAAGCTTTGGAGATTCTGAAAGGGCTTCGTCCTTACTATGAAAAGCACCACAGAGTCAGTATTGAGGACAGCGCTCTGGAGGCGGCAGTGCAGATGTCTGTCCGTTACATCAATGACCGTTTTCTTCCGGATAAGGCCATTGATATTATCGACGAGGCAGCAGCAAAAGTGCGCCTGAAAAGTTACCGGACAGCAACAAAGACAGATGGCCTTGAAAATATGCTGAAAGAGCTGCTGGAAGAGAAAGAGGAAGCCATCCGCCAGGCAGACCTTGAAAAAGCCAGAGAGATTCAGAGCCGCCAGAGGGAAGTGGAACAGGAAATTAAAAAATACCGCGCCAGAGAAGAACGGAAAAGTCAGAAGAAGAGTCTTACAGTAACAGAAGCTTCCGTGGCGGATATTGTTTCCGACTGGACCAAGGTACCTGTACAGAAGCTGACAGAAAGTGAATCAAAGAGGCTGGCTCATCTGGAGGGGATTCTCCATAAACGGGTGATCGGCCAGGAGGAGGCTGTAAAAGCAGTTGCCCAGGCGGTGAAACGCGGACGGGTAGGTCTGAAGGACCCCGGACGTCCCATTGGGTCTTTCCTGTTTCTGGGACCTACAGGCGTAGGAAAAACAGAGCTTTCCAAGGCGCTTGCAGAGGCTGTATTCGGAAGCGAGCAGGCTATGATCCGCGTAGATATGTCGGAGTACATGGAAAAGCACAGCGTCTCAAAAATGATCGGTTCTCCGCCGGGATATGTGGGATATGACGAGGGAGGACAGCTCAGCGAAAAGGTGCGCAGAAATCCTTACAGTGTAATCCTTTTTGACGAAATCGAAAAAGCCCATCCGGATGTATTTAATATTTTACTTCAGGTACTGGATGACGGACATATTACAGACGCTCATGGACGGAAAGTGGATTTTAAGCAGACCATCGTCATCATGACCTCCAATGCGGGAGCTCAGGCTATTATTGAGCCAAAAAAACTTGGATTTATGTCAGGTGATAATGAGAAACAGGATTATGAGCGGATGAAATCAAATGTAATGGAAGAAGTGCGCCGCCTGTTTAAACCGGAGTTTTTGAATCGTATTGACGAGATCATGGTATTCCATACTCTCAATAAAGAGCACATCCGTAAAATTGTGGGGCTTCTTCTTAAAAATCTGGAAAAACGGTGTGAGGAGCAGATGGATATACGGCTGAAGATCAGCGATTCTGCCAGGGATTATCTGGCAGAGGCGGGATTTGACAGCAAGTATGGAGCAAGACCTCTCCGCCGGGCAATACAGACAAAGCTGGAGGACAGTCTTGCAAATGAAATTCTGGAGGGAAGAATCCGAAAAGGCGATACGGTAAAGGTTCAGCTTCATCAGAAACAGCTTCGGTTTATTCCTGTTCCTGCAGAAAAAGCAGACAAAAAGTAAATATAAAAAAGATATTAAATCTTGGTTAGGATACTGTTCAAAAAATTGTGAAAATGTTATAATAAGAATAATCAGCAGGAAAGGAACGAAGCTTCCTTTTGCCTGATTATTCAGTATCAGGATACATGATTCTGAAGGGTTATTCTATATCCAAAGATAATACAACAGAGAATCTCAGGGAGGACATAAGATCATGGCAGTAGTAAAAGAACTGATTCGTACAGAGGAAAACGGAAGCATCAGCTTTGGTAATTATGAGCTGGCTCAGAAATCCAAAGTATCAGATTTTCAGCATCAGGGGGATGTTTATAAAGTAAAAACGTTTCATGAGATCACCAAGCTGGAAAGAAATGGTATGTTTGTTTACGAATCTGTACCGGGAACTGCAGTTTATAATCTTTTGCAGGACGGTTCAACCATGAGCTTTCAGGTAGAAGGTGCAGAGGATGCACAGATTACCGTAGAAATGGAGGCTGACACAGAGTACGATATTACCATTAACGGCGCAGATGCAGGTACAATGAAAACAAATCTTGGAGGCAAGCTTTCTTTCAGCGCTGAGCTGGGTGATGCTGTGGCAGAAGTGAAGATCAAAAAATGCTAAAAAATAAAAAAGTTGTTTATTTTTGTCAGGAATGCGGATATGAGTCTTCTAAATGGATGGGCCAGTGCCCGGGCTGCAAAGCCTGGAACACCTTTGTAGAAGAGGCTGTTTCCACAAAAAAAACGTCGTCTTCCGGCAGCCGGACTATGGCACAGGGGCAGAGACCGGAGCCTGTAAAACTAAAAGATATACGGATTTCAGAGGATGAAAGACGGCTGACAAAGATTGGAGAGCTTGACAGAGTACTCGGGGGCGGTATCGTTCCCGGGTCTCTTGTTCTGGTGGGTGGAGATCCGGGAATCGGAAAGTCCACCCTTCTTTTGCAGGTATGCAGAAATCTGTCTCTGTCAGGAAGCTCAGTGCTTTATATTTCCGGGGAGGAGTCTTTGCGTCAGATCCGTCTCAGAGCCAACCGGATCGGAGAATTTAATGAAAATCTGCAGATATTCTGTGAGACGAATCTGGAAACCATCCGGGAAGTAATTGAGAGAAAGAAGCCGGACATGGTGGTTATTGACTCTATTCAGACTATGTTTCACGAGGATATCAGTTCTGCGCCGGGCAGTGTTTCTCAGGTCAGGGAATCCACGAATATACTGATGCAGATCGCCAAAGGACTTGGGATTTCTATTTTTATTGTAGGTCACGTGACAAAAGAAGGAAACGTAGCAGGTCCCAGAGTTCTGGAACATATGGTAGATACAGTGCTTTATTTTGAAGGTGACCGTCATGCGTCTTATCGGATCCTCCGGGCTGTAAAAAACCGTTTCGGTTCTACCAATGAGATCGGTGTATTTGAAATGCGGGGAACCGGTCTTGAGGAGGTTAAAAATCCCTCGGAATTTATGCTGAACGGAAAGCCTAACGGCACTTCCGGTTCTATTGTAGCCTGCTCCATGGAAGGAACAAGGCCTATTCTTGTGGAAATTCAGGCTCTAGTGTGTCAGAGCAATTTTGGCATTCCAAGAAGAACGGCAGTGGGAACGGATTTTAACAGAGTGAATCTTCTTATGGCTGTTCTTGAGAAAAAAGTGGGGATTCATCTGGCTTCCTGTGATGCCTATGTAAATATCGCAGGAGGAATGAAGATGACAGAGCCTGCCATTGACCTGGGGATTTCCCTTGCAGTGGTATCAAGCTGCAAAGATATTGTGATTCCGGATTCAGTTCTTGCTTTTGGGGAAGTGGGCCTAAGCGGAGAAGTCCGGGCAGTCAGTATGGCCGCCCAGCGTGTGTCGGAAGCGAAAAAACTGGGATTTACCACAGTAATCCTTCCCAAGGTATGCCAGTCCTCTATGGAAAAAACAGAAGGTATGAATCTGGTTTATGTAGAATGGATACAGGATGCCATCAGGTACATCATGAAAGGCTGAGGGGAAGGAAAATGATAAAACTGGAAGCAGTGATTTTTGACATGGACGGTGTGATCTTCGATTCGGAAACCCTTGTGATCCGTACATGGAAGCAGGTTGCGGATAAATATGGAATACCGGATGTGGAAAAGGTATGCATGCAGTGTTTGGGCACCAACCATGAAGCAACCGTAAAAATATTTCAGAAACATTATGGACAGGATTTTCCTTATGAAATTTATAAAAAGGAAATGGCTGCTCTCTTTCATGAGCAGGCAGCAGATGGAAGGCTTCCGAAAAAACGGGGAGTCTGTGAGCTGCTGGAGTTTTTAAAGACTTCCGGTATTAAAACGGGCCTTGCTACGTCTACCAGGGAAGAAGTAGTAAAGCGGGAGCTTTCGGAAGGCGGTCTTTTACAGTACTTTGACGTGATTGTTTGCGGAGATATGGTAAAGAGAAGCAAACCGGAGCCGGACATTTATCTGGAAGCCTGCGCAAGACTTTGTTTAAAGCCGGAAAACTGTTATGGAATAGAAGATTCTTATAATGGGATCCGTGCGGTAAAGGCAGCAGGGATGCATCCGATTATGGTGCCTGATCTTGCGAAGCCTACAGAAGAAATGGAAAGACTTTCGGAATGTATTCTGCCGTCACTGCATGAAGTGAAGAAATACTTGGAAAATAAGTAAATATACAAGTCTTTGTAAAAGTATTTGGAAATTATTTGGAGCCTGTTATGGCAGCCAAAATAATATCTGAATACTTTTTGCTTTAAGATGTAAACTGTCATAGAGAATAGCCTTGTAATTGTTTCTGATTGTATTTGCCCGTTCTTGAGTCTGCTTATTGGATTTACAAATAAATAGAGAAGAATTTTGCGAACATTTTTAAATTGGCTCATTTACAGGAATTATAATATTTTTGGCAGAGAGGAACAAAATTGTGAAAGAGAATAAGTATGATGAACAAAAATTTTTTATGAAATACAGTGAAATGGAGCGCTCAAAAAAAGGGTTGCAGGGAGCCGGAGAGTGGATGGAATTACAGAAAATTCTACCGGATTTTAAAGATAAAAAAGTTCTGGATTTAGGCTGTGGATATGGGTGGCATTGTAAGTATGCGGCAGATCAGGGAGCAAGTTCTGTTTTGGGAACAGACATCTCTCATAAAATGCTGGAAACAGTGAAGCGGAAAAACAGTGATGACCGGATTACATATCAATGCAGCGCAATGGAAGATTTGGAATTTCCGGCAGAAACATTTGACATTGTGATCAGTTCTTTGGCATTTCATTATGTGAAAGAGTACGAACAATTAATGAAACGTATAGTCATGTGGCTGAAACAGGGAGGAGAACTTGTTTTTTCTGTGGAGCATCCTGTGTTCACCTCCTATGGAACACAGGACTGGTATTATAATGCTGATGGAAATATTCTTCATTTTCCTGTGGACAATTATTATTATGAGGGGGAAAGGAATGCAGTATTTCTGGGGGAGAAGGTTACAAAATATCATAGAACTATGACTACGTATATAAACAGCTTACTGGAAAATGGATTCATGCTAGAACATTTTGTGGAACCGAAGCCTCCAAAGGAGATGATGAATCTGAAAGGAATGAAAGATGAAATGAGGCGGCCGATAATGTTTCTTATATCAGCAAGGAAAAAGTAGAAAACCGTCATTTGCTTAGAAATTATTTGGAAACTATAAAAAAGCAGATTGAAAAGGTTGCAAAGGTTCTGTTTCCCTTAATGGTAATACAGTGAAACACATCTTTTTATTTTTTGTATTATTTGAAAAAAACAGTTGACAGAGGCGGAAGAAAGTGGTAAAT
>NZ_HF998975.1:0-821 GCF_000433815.1 Blautia sp. CAG:257 | reverse complement strand
AAAGTACCCAGATACAGGAAAGAGCCTGAGAAAGGATCGTTGCAAGTGCAGCGCCTCTTACTCCCATATGGAACCCAAAAATAAATACCGGATCCAGGATAATATTTGTCACTGCTCCAAGAAGTACGGAAAGCATTCCCGTTTTTGCAAATCCCTGAGCAGTGATAAACAGATTCATTCCCAATGTGATCTGTACAAAAACAGTTCCAAAAGCATAGATATTCATATATGCCACTGCATAATCAATGGTATTTTCACTTGCGCCAAAAGCAAGGAGGAGATCCCTGTTCCAGATCAGAAGAACCATCGTAAGGACAGCTGAAATTATGATCTGTGCGGTAAAGCAGTTCCCTAATATTCTTTCAGCAGTATCATTATCCTTTTTTCCCATATAAATGGTAGCTCTGGGCGCACCTCCGTTGCCTACCAGCGCTGCAAAAGCAGATACAATCATGATGATCGGCATACACACTCCCACGCCGGTCAGAGCCAGAGCTCCGTCCCCGGGAATGTGCCCTATATAAATACGGTCTACAATATTATAAAGCATATTGATCAGCTGAGCCGCTACTGTAGGAAGCGCCAGCTTCATCAAAAGCTTTCCAATTGGCTCTGTTCCCAGAAAACTTTTGTTATCGTTCATTTAAAACATCCCTTCTCTTTCATTATTTCTCTGTTTTCTCCCAATATACTGGTGAACAGTATATCTCAATTTATAATTTTTTACAACTGACAGAATTATATATAAAATAGCTAAAAAAAAGAGAAACGCTGTAAATTCAACGTTTCTCCCACTTTTCATCAATGCCGCAGACCGGAAT
>NZ_HF998974.1:0-1773 GCF_000433815.1 Blautia sp. CAG:257 | reverse complement strand
CTATATCTTTCTTGACATGCATCATCTTGGAATAAATGAGGTTATTCTTTGGAAATGGTTTGAACAGGTCAAACCGCTCCTTGGTACAAACTGGAAACAGGCCAGACGCACTCTCTGTCAGTTCTGGATTTTCCTCTCAATAGGGGAAATTTATACTGGATTTACAGGTGATCCAGCCACAGCCGATACTTTAGAATCACTACCAGACTGGTGTTCTGTTCCCTTAAGGCAGTATCTTGAACTCCTAAAAAGGGAAGGCTGGAAAAAATCTACGATTGCCATGCACCATTCCAGTAACTTCAGATTTTGCCGGTTCCTATGTGCCATCGGTATTAATAGGTTTTCAGATATCACGCCCCAGGTCCTGCATAAATTCAATGAACAGGATATGCATAAAACTGCGGAAGGAAAAGCCGCTTATAACTGTAGAATCAGAAACTTTCTTCTTTATCTTTATGACGAGAAGCTTGTTGTGAGTCCATTTTTATATAAGGCGCTTTCCGTGCAATCTGCACCCAGAGAGCGTATTGTTGAAATACTGACACAGGATGAAATCCGCAGCTTATGGTCAGTTAATATCCAGACGCTGTCGCCCAAAGCATTACGTGATTATGCAACCGTGTGCATAGGGCTTACTATGGGATTCCGGGCTTCGGACATTGTATCTATCCGTTTTCAGGATATCAACTGGAAAAAGAGAAGTATTACCATTATCCAGCAGAAAACCGGAAAGTTACTTGAAATGCCCATGCCGGTGCGAACCGGAAATGTGCTCTTTCGATATTTGAGCAGTGCAAGACCAGTAAGTTCAAGCCCATACGTATTCATTCTGCATGAAGCTCCCTATAATGAACTGGAACGGAATGTCTGCAGAGCGGCACTCATTCGCTTTCTTCCAGATAGAAAATCCGAAAACAAAGGCTTTCATGTTACAAGAAGGACTTTTGCTACAGGGCTCCTGATGGGAAATGCAAAAGTTGAACTTATTTCCGATTCACTGGGACATTCGACAGACAGTACCGTTCATAAATATCTGTCTTTAGATGATGAGCGTATGCGCTTATGCCCTCTATCTTTAGAGGAGACAGGTATCTCCTGGAAGGGAGGCGCTTTTCATGCATAAAGTCTACAAATACAACAGTTGCTTTTCTGAATTGATAACACAGTATATTTCTGAACGCCGTAATTCAGGCTTTATGTTTGACAACCCGGCCTATTGGCTGTACAGGTTTGACCAGTACTGTTTAGATAATAAGATACAGGAAGTTTCTATTTCAAAAAAACTGTATCAAGAATGGGCTTCTATATCGGCTTCAGAAACAAAAGTCACACAGAATAATCGTTTACAGGCGTTACGGGGACTTTCGGTTTACCTGAATACGCTTGGAATTATCAGTTACATCCCCCACGTCCTTCCAAAAGCAGAAAAGAATGTCCCTTACCTTATGGAAGATACTGACATACTTGCATTTTTTGAGCAGCTTGACCGTTATAATCCGCACTCAACTGTTAATTCGTTTAACCGAATGGCGACAGAATATAAAGTACTTTTTCGGGTAATTTATTGTTGCGGTTTACGCAATAATGAAGCCTGTTCCTTGAAAATCAAGAACGTTGACACCGTTCATGGAGTTATTACCATCATCCATTCAAAAGGAGACAAAGACCGTGCAATCTGTCTTTCAGAAGATGTGCGGAAACTTTGCAGTCAGTACAAGGCGTGGTTAGTTTCTCTATGTCCTACAAGTGAGTGGTTCTTTCCAGGAAAATATC